>NZ_JBKKJR010000029.1:0-27271 GCF_046614755.1 Megasphaera indica | reverse complement strand
GAAGAGCGTTTGGCTCTTGTTTATTGATTGGTATTACTCATTGTTTGACGTTCTATATAATAGAACCTCGCACGTTGGCGTTCATTCAGTTCATTGTTCAGTTTTCAAAGGTCATCATCATCACCGCTTGTCGCGGCGACTTGCTTATTTTAACAAACTCAGAAGAGCTTGTCAAGGATGGAATTGAACTTTTTTTCAAAGTTCAATTCCATCCTCAAGTGCCAAGGCCTTCGCCCTAACAACTTGTTTAGTATATCACATTATGTCGTTTTGTCAAGAACTAAATTTTAAATCCTGTAAAACTTAAAACTTCATTTCCGAGCATTTCCGAACTCATGCGACATAAAGTATTTTATCATCGAAAAAAAAAGCTGTCAAGCATATTTTGACAGCTTTTTTACATTTTCCCTATGAAATTTTATTTGGCCTTGACCAGCCGTTCGCTGATGCTTTCCAAGTCCTTCTGCTTGCTTTCGACGCCGAGGCTCATGACGATGACGGCGACAGCGGCGAAGACCAGGGCGAACATGTAGAAGACACTGGCAAAGCCGAAGCTCCGGGCCAGCAGGGCACCGACCATCATGGGCGCAGCCATGCCGCCAAAGCGGCCGAAGCCGGCAGCCCAGCCGCTTCCCAGGGCGCGGATAGCCGTCGGATACTGTTCCGGCGTATACGTATAGAGTACGCCCCAGGCACCGAGGTTGAAGAAGGACATGACGGAGCCCCACATCATGAGGGCCGCTGCCGTCGACGCATGGCCGAAGAAGTAGCTGGCGACGCCGCTGAACAAGAGGAACGCCGACAGGGTATATTTGCGGCCGATCTTATCGACGAGCCAGGCCGCGCAGTAATAGCCCGGCAGCTGGGCCAGGGTCATGATGAGGACGTATTCAAAGGTCTTGACGACGGTAAAGCCCTGCTGGAAGACCAGCGAAGGCAGCCACATGAAGATGCCGTAGTAGCTGAAGTTGATGCCGAACCAGACCAGCCAGAGCATGATCGTCCGCGACGCAAAGGGCTTTCTCCACAATTCCCGGAACGAAGCCTTGGCGACGACCGGCACGGTTTCCTTTTCGCTGACAAAGGGCGCTACGGGTACGTGCAGCTGCCGTTCCAGGGAGACGACGATCTTCCGGGCTTCGCCGACGCGGCCATGAGCCAGCAGGTAGCGGACCGATTCGGGCATATGCATGCGGATCAGGCAGACATAGAGTGCCGGCAGGGCGCCGATGAGGAAGGCCATGCGCCAGCCATAAAGGGGAATGAAGAAATAGGCGATACAGGCAGCTGCAATCCAGCCGAGACCCCAAAAACTTTCCAAGAGGACGATGAAGCGGCCCCGTACGCGGGACGGCGCATATTCGGAAACGAGCGTCGCCGCTACGGGCAGTTCCCCACCCAGGCCGAAGCCGACGAGAAAGCGGAAGACGAGCAGGGATTGATAATTCCAGGACAAGGCGCAGAAGGCCGAAGCGATGCTGTACAATAAGACCGTAATGGTGAAGACCTTCTTGCGGCCTATGCGGTCGGCGATGGTGCCGGATACGACGGCGCCCAGGGCCATGCCGATGAGGCCGATGCTGCCGATGAGGCCCATCTGCCCCGGTGCCAGGCCCCATTCTTTGGCCAGTACAGGCAGGATAAAGGCGATGAGCCCTGTATCCATCGAGTCGAAGAGCCAGCCAAGGCCCGTGACCAGCAGCAGTTTATAGTGGAAACGGCCCAGGGGCAGCGCTTCCAGTCGTTCTAATACCATAACAACAGTTCCTCCTATCTGTACACATGTCATGACAGTTATATTTACATGACCTTATTGTACCGATATAGAGGGGAAATGTCAATCCTTATATAAGACGCCGACGTCGCGCAGGGCCTGGCCGATGGCATCGAGTTCTTCTTCCGTCGCCGCTTCGACGAGATGCGTATGGATGCCGCCGCTGATGGTACTGAGCATTTCCGCATGGGAATCATGCATGCGCTTGATATACTGCTGGATATCCCGGCGGGAATGAAGGTTCAAGGTCCCTTCCAGGTTGCCATAGACGTCGTGTTCGATGACGACGTTGTGGACGATGCCGCCATTATCGACGATGGCATTGAGCTCTGCTTCCATCAAATCGCTGCCATGGCAGCAGACGAAGACCCGCGTACAACCCGGTGCGGCCGGTGTGACCAGCTGATAGCCCCGGGGCGTCGAGATGATGGCGATCCCCTGGGCGCGCAAAATAGCCACGTCGCCGACGATGATCTGCCGGCTGACGTTGCAGGCTTTCGATAAGGCCGTCCCGGTGACGGCCGACGACGATTCCTGAAGAATCTGAAGAATCTTTTCTCTCCGTGCACTACTATCCATAAACAAAGTCCCTCCTAAATATCTTTATAGACCTGCTGTCCCCGCGTGGGAATATCGAACAGCATGGCCAATCCCCGTCCCCACAGCCAGCCCATGCCGATGCCCGGCGCAAAGCCCAGGACCTCGTTGAACAGCCACGAATGAGTGATGAAGGGCATGTGGTAGGCCACGGCCTGGAACGAAGCGAAAATCAGACAGAAAAAGAGATTCACCGGCAGGGCCGTCCGCAAGGGCGGACAACGAAGGCGGTGCTGCTTGCGGCAATAGGTCAGTTCCGGCAGGCCCTTCTTGAACCACAGGCCCAGACCCAGGCCCAGGAAAAAGGCCATGAGGAAACAGAGGGTCGTCAAAAAAGGATATTCCGTATAATAATATAATACAGCCGCAGCCCAGATGGCAACCAGGACGCAGGGGCCTGCGAACCACCACAGGCGGCACATGCGGCTCTTCCGGAAGTAAATGCCATAGGCGATCATGGCCATAGCCATGCAGAGTTGTATCCCTGTCAGGATATCATAGGCGCTCATCACGGTCGGCTCCCCCTTTCTGTGCCTCTTTGAACGATGAGATGATGTATGTTCAGTATATAGGGTAAAGATTAAAAGGAGATTAAAATTCAAAAAAATTTTACAATAAAAAAAGGGTATCCCATGAAAATTTTTAATTCATGAGATACCCTTCATTCATATTCGATTATAAATCAGAGAAATCAAGGGTAGCGAAGAGGTCGTCCAGGGTTTCAGCCCGGCGGATCTGGGTGACGCTGCCATCAGCATGGAGCAGGAGTTCAGCCGAACGGAGCTTGCCGTTGTAGTTGAAGCCCATGGAATGGCCGTGTGCGCCTGTGTCGTGGATGACCAGGATGTCGCCGTCGTCGATTTCCGGCAGGCTGCGGTCGATGGCGAATTTATCGCAGTTTTCGCAGAGCGAACCGGCGACGTCATAGACGTGGTCTTTCGGTGCATTTTCCTTGCCCATGACCGTGATGTGGTGGTACGAACCGTACATGCCCGGACGCATGAGGTTGGCCATGCAGGCATCGACGCCGATGTATTCCTTCCAGATGTGCTTGTGATGGATAGCCGTCGTGACCAGGTAGCCGTAAGGGCCGGTGATGGCACGGCCACATTCGAAGGAGATACGGCATTTGTCGAGGCCAGCCGGTTCCATTATTTCTTCAAAGTGTTTCTTGATGCCCGCACTGAGTTCGTCATAGTCAATGAACGATTCTTCCGGACGGTAAGGAAGGCCGATGCCGCCGCCGAAGTCGAGGAATTCGATATTGATACCCAGCAGGTTCTGTACTTCGACAGCCAGTTCAAACATCATCTTGGCCGTGTTGATCAGGCCGTTGACGTGGAGTTCATTGGAGACGACCATGGTGTGCAGGCCGAAGTGTTTGACGCCTTTATCCTTGAGGATGCGGAAGGCATCAATGACCTGTTCGCGGGTCATGCCGTATTTTGCTTCTTCCGGCGTACCGATGATATCGTTACCGCCTTTGAGGAGCGGACCCGGATTGTAGCGGGCGCAGATCCATTCCGGCAGGGGACCGCGTTCTTCCATGAATTCAATCATGGAAATATCGTCGAGGTTGACCAGGGCGCCCAGTTCCATGGCCCGTTTGAACTCAGCATAAGGCGTATCATTGGACGAGAAGACGATGTCATGGCCTTTGATGCCGACTTTGTCGCACAGTTCCAGTTCTGCCAGGGAACTGCAGTCTGCACCGACGCCTTCTTTCTGCAAGAGGCGCATGATGTACGGGTTCGGCGTAGCCTTGACGGCAAAATATTCTTTGAAGTCATAAGCCCAGTCAAAGGCTTTGATCAATTTACGGACATTATCGACGATGGCTTTTTCGTCGTAGATATGGAACGGTGTCGGGTGTTCGGCAATGATAGAACGGATTTGTTCTTCGTTAAAGGGGACAGTTTTTTTGTTCATCCTATTTCAGCTCCAGTTTCTTGTAATTGAATTCATTGTTTCTCTACATGGGTTATTATATAATACAAGTAGACAATTTGTGAAATAGATTATTTTAATTTATTTCATTCGATAATCAAATTAAATCAAATTATCTGAAGGAGGTCCGGCCATGGACACAACGACACTCCGGACGTTCATCGCCCTGGCACAAATCAAGAACTTCACCAAAACGGCACAACAGCTCTTCGTCGCACAATCGACAGTCACCAACCGCATCCGCGACCTGGAAATGGAACTGGGCGTGCCCTTATTCATCCGCAGCCACAAACAAGTCGACCTGACGCCGTCAGGCCAGAAATTCCTGGACTATGCCCAGCGCTTCGTTTCGCTGGAACTGGCAGCCCTGCAGGACATCCAGTCGTCGCCGACGTATGCCCAGAAAATCAGCATCGGCACGACCAACACCATTTACGAATGTCACCTCCAGCGCCGCATCCGCAGCTTCCTCAAAGAGAAGAAGGACCTGTCCCTGCACGTCACCATCGGCCATACGACGGCCATGATGCACCAGCTCCAGGACGGGACGCTGGACGCGATCTTTTCCTTCAGCGCCATGTTCCGCGACGGCTATATCTGCCGGCCTTACCGGACGGACTCGCTGGTCCTGGTCTGCCAGGCAGACAATACGGAATATGCCAATGGCATTTCCAAGGACGACCTGCAGAAAATCGACTACCTCTTCTGCAATTTCGCCCTCCAGGGCGTCGGCCTCTACATCCAGGACCTGTTCCCACGCCATCACCGCTTCCCCCTGGAAATCGACAACAGCACCAAGCTGCCCCAGTACGTGGCCGACGGCATCGGCTATACTTTCCTGCCCAAGAGCCTCATCGAAGAGGACCTGGCTGAAAAGCGCCTGCGGGCCATTCCCCTCCTCGATTTCGAGCCGCCCAAAGTCGACAGCTACTACATCACGCGCAGCCCATCGACGATTCCGGCCGACCTGGAAGAAGAATTACTGGCCGACTGCTCATACGGACTGCAGGGCGATGATCATGGCCGACATGACGACGATGGACAAGAGGATATAAAATGAGCTGATGCAGGCAGCCACTTCGATTTTGAGCTTCATCTTGGCCGTGTAGTAGCAGGCCATGCCGGCGACCGGTGCAAAGACCAGGACCATGATGACTTTCTTGATGGCCATGGGATAATCGAGGGCAAAATAGACGAAGGCCGCTATAACGACGGACGCCAGCAGGCGCAGGCCCACATCGGTATAGATGAGGTGCAGGTATTCTTTTTTCAAGGACAAGCCCAGGGCGACGCCGATCATGAGCATGGACAAGAAAGTATTGGCCGACGCCGGAATCTTGGCCCAGTCGATGACGACTTGGGGCAGGGAGAAACCGGCCAGTGACAGGACGATCATGGTAATATACGATAAGACCGGAATGGATGAAAAAATCGTCTTGCCCAGGATCATGACGATGTTCTCCCCTTTCTCGCCGCGCACACAGCGGGCCAGGCCATAGGCCCCGCCGAGGCACATGAGAGAGTTGCCGGCATCGAAGATGCAGACGATGAGGACGGCGGCGCTGTCGAAGAAGTAGGACACGAAAGGCAGGGCAAAATTGCCGATGTTGTAGCCGTTCATGTTGAGCATGTAAAAGGCTTTTTCGTCCTTCGTCCGGCCGGCGGCATAGCCCATGGCGACCATGACCAGGTTGAAGATGATGGCCAGGAGGCTGATGAGCAGATAGCGCGTGTCGAAATGGATGCCATTGAGGTTGACGACGATGACCGACGGCAGGGTGATGTTGAAGACAATCGTCGAAATGGTATTAAAAGTGCTGCGCCCGAAAAGGCGCAGCTGTTTTAAGGTATAGCCGCAAAAGATAAAGGATACGAGGATGGCGGCTTTAATAATCGTTTCTTCCATGGCCTATGGTTTGACGATGCGGTTGGCCGTGCGCATCATTTCGACGATACGGAACATATTGGTAATGGAGCCGACGGCGACCTTGTCGGTCAGGCCATAGTAGTTGAGGCAGGCACCGCAGGCGTAGATTTCGACGCCATGGGCTTCGAGGTTCTTCAAATCTTCCAGCGATTCCGAACCTTCCGTGACCAAGGGGACACCGCCGTTGTAGAAGATGACCCGTTTCGGCAGGACATCCTGTTCGGTCAGGGTGTAGATGAAGGTCTTAAGCAGGTTCTTGCCCAGCTGATCGTCGCCGACGCCCATGACGGGTGCATTGATGACGACCGTGTAGTCCGAGCCCGACGTAACCGACCCTTCGTCTTCACTGACATCGGCCCCTTCCTTGACCAGGCGGACCGTGTAATGCGTATCCGATTCCTGGCTCATCGTATAGGAGCAGTTCATTTCCTGGGATAAATTCTTGAGGTTTTCCGTAGCGATTTCGTTGTCGACAGTGATTTCGACAGCATCGTGGTCCTTCAAAGCCTTGTGGGCTTCAATGACCGGGAGCGGGCAGGCTTTGCCCAAAGCATTGATTTTAAACATCGTGATTCCTCCTTGTTTTAGGGATAGGGGTTCGTGGCTCGTGGTTCGTGGTTCGTGGCGGGCCGCCCTTTGGGACGGCCCCTACAACAGTGAAATTTTTAAAATAAAAACCATCCGCTAACAGCTAACTGCTAACCCCTAACAGCTTTAAAAGGCTTGTCGCACGACGACAAGCCTTTTATGTTATTCTTCTGTTTCTGCCGGTTCTGCTTCTACGGCGTGGGGACCGCGTTTATGAGAGGTATGGTTCTTCCATACGACCCACAGGGACGTATCGACGCAGATGGACGAATAAGCCCCGCTGATGAAGCCGATGAGCATGACCAGGGAGAAGTTCTTCGTCGAATCGCCGCCAAAGAAGTGCAGGGCACCGCAGGCGAAGAGTACTGTCGTCAGGGTATAGATACTGCGATGGATACTCTGGGCGATACTGTCATGGGCCAGTTTTTCATACGAGTCCGTCCGGCGGTGGGTCCGCGTGTTTTCACGGACGCGGTCGAAGATGACGACGGCTTCGTTCATGGAGTAGCCGACGACCGTCAGGATGGCCGCCAGGAAGGACGCGTCGATTTCCAGATGGAAGAACGAGAAGAAGCCCAGGACCATGATCAAGTCGTGCAGGATCGACACTAAGGCCGAAATAGCGATCTTATATTCAAAGCGGAAGGAAATGTACGCAGCCAGGGCGATGAAAGCCACAGCCAGGCTGGTAACGGCATTTTTCGTGACTTCCGAGCCGATGACGGCGCCGACCGATTCGGTCCGCTTGATTTCAGCCCCGCCTAAAGCCCCGCTCAGTTTATCCGAGACGGCCTTGCTTTCGTCACTGGACAGGTTGCGCATGCGCAGCATGACATCAGTCGACGAATCCTGGTCGGTGACGCCTGTCAGCTGGATGACCGTGTTGCCCAGGTCCATGTCGGCATTGTCGATGACCTGGCGGACTTCAGAAACGGTGACGGCTTTATTGAACTGCATATCGAGGATCGTGCCGCCCGTGTAGTCGATGCCGAAGTTGAAGCCGTTGATGAAAATAGAGATCAAGCTGGCAATGACGAGGACAGACGATAAGGTGAACCACCATACGCGATGTTTGACAATATCAAAACTCATTTCTGTCCCCCCTTTTTCAACATATGTTCAGGCGGTTTGCGGTTCAGGCCGTAGAACCAGGGATTGGTGATGAGGCCTGTATTGATGAACCACGTGAGCAGGGACCGGCTGACGACGATGGCCGTGAACATGCTGACCACAAGGCCCAATGCCAGGTTGACGGCAAAGCCTTTGACCGTGCCGCTGCCCATGACGATGAGGACGATGGCGGCGATCATGACCGACACGTTGGCATCGAGGATGGTGTTGAAGGCCCGGCGGAAACCGGCTTCCATAGACGTCCTCAGGCTCTTGCCGACGAGGACTTCTTCCTTGAACCGTTCAAAGATAAGGATGTTGGCATCGACGGCGAACCCCATGGACAAGATGATACCGGCAATGCCCGGCAGGGTTAGTGTCGCGTCGAGGTATTTCAGGATGCCCAGCAGGATGAGGACGTAAACCAGCAGGGCGATGTTGGCTACGACGCCGGACATACGGTAAATGACGATTAAGAAGATCATGATCAGGATGATGCCGATGGCAAAGGCCTTTTCACTCTTGATCTTGGAGTCGAGGCCCAGGCTCGGGCCGATGGTGCGGACTTCCATGACTTTCAATTTGACAGGCAGGGCACCGGAACGCAGGAGGATAGCCAGGTTCTTGGCGTCTTCCAGGGTCTTGCTGCCCGTGATGACAGCTTTACCTCCGGTAATCGGTTCGTTGACGACCGGATTGGTGAGCAATTCACCGTCGAGGTAGATGCCGATTTTATGGCCTACATTGGACGCCGTCAGGTCGGCGAACTTCTTCGCCCCTTCGTCGGTAAATTCAATGGCGACGACATTCTTATGGCCCTGGTCGATCTGTTCCTTGGCAGTCTTCAGATCATTCCCGGTCATACGGGTCGTGCCGCTTTCATCCTTGAACTCCATGACAGCCGTTTTCCCGATTGTCTCGATGGCTTTTTCCGGATTCTTTTCACCGGGCAGCTCGACGATGATACGGCGGGCGCCTTCCTTCTGGACAAGCGGTTCGGTCAGGCCCATTTCATTGATACGGCGTTCGACGATGGTGACGGCACGGCTCAAGGAGTCTTCCGTAACCGGAGCGTCCGGCGTATCTTCGGCTTCCAGGACGATATGCGTACCGCCCTGTAAGTCCAGGCCCTGTTTGATGGAGTTGGCAAGCGGATAAATCAAGGTAACAAAGGCGGCCAGGATGATGATGACTGCCCCGAAAAATTTTATCATGTTACGAGTCCGCAACAATACTCCCCCCTCTGGGTAATCTTCAATAGTTTTTTTATGGATGGATAATGAGATGCTGTTTGTCCGTGACGATATCGGTCATGATGACGTCATGGGCTTCGACGGGCACGTCGGGGATGATCTGGACATCCCAGGCTGCAGCAATCGCGGCTACTCCGCCCTTTCCGGCCAGGAAGCGGTCATAATAGGCCGCCCCATGGCCCAGGCGGTGGCCCTTGGCGTCAAAAGCCAGGCCGGGCACGAAAATGACATCGAGCTCATCGGCTTCGATGCGCGGATTGTCCGGCGGTGCCGTCCGGATGCCGTAGGCGCCGCAGACAGCCTGTTCCAGCGTATACAGGCGCCGCCCTTCGATATGCTGTTTATCGACGCAGACAGGGACGTAGACTTCCTTGCCGGCAGCCAGGGCATCCTTGATCAGGGCATCGAGGCTGACTTCGTCGGGCATATGGAGAAAAGCCATGATACTGCTGGCCTGGCGGTACTGCGGCAGGGCGGCCAGACGGGCGCAGACAGCGGCACTGGCCGCTGCCTTTTCTTCCGCCGTCAGCCCATGGAGGCGGGCATCCATGGCTTTGCGCAGTTCTTTTTTACTGGCCATCTTTGGCTTCGGCTTCTTTCGTTTCGCCAGCGGCTTCGCTCTTGGCTTCAGCCGGAGCTTCTGCCTTGGTTTCAGCGGCTTTTTCGGCAGCTTTTTCAGCCTTTTCCGCTTTCTTATCCGCTTTTTTGCCTTCGGCCTTGCCCAGGACCTGGGCTACAGCAGCGCGGGTGACTTTGATTTCGACGCGGTCAGCAATGCGGACGACGAGGTAATCGTCGTGCAGGGAAACGATATTCCCCATGACACCGCCGACGGTGACGATCTTAGCACCGGGCTTCAGGCTTTCCAGCATTTCCTGCCGTTTTTTCTGCTGTTTCTTCTGCGGACGCCATAAGAGAAAGTAGAAAATGACGACCATGAGGATAATGGGCCAAAAAGCATTGAGCTGTTCCATAATATCCATGTCTTACACCTCCGTGAAATAAAAAATAGTCTATATGCAAGCGCTTACGCGTCTTGATAACGTTTCCAGAAATCCTGGCGGAACCGGCGGAACGTGCCGTCGAAGATGGACTGGCGCATATCCCGCATGAACTGCAGCAGGAAGTACAGGTTGTGGATGCTGACCAGGCGGTATGCCAGGAGTTCTTCGGCCTTGAAGAGATGGCGGATATAGGCGCGCGAATAGTTGCGGCACGTATAACACTGACAGCCTTCTTCAATGGGATGGAAATCGTGGGCATACTTGGCGTTGCGCACGGTCAGGCGGCCCGTATGGGTCATGGCCATGCCGTTGCGGGCAACGCGCGTCGGGAAGACGCAGTCAAACATATCGACGCCGCGGGCGACGCCTTCGAGCAGGCAGTCCGGCGTGCCGACGCCCATTAGGTAACGGGCCTTGTTTTTCGGCAGATACGGTGTCGTATGCTCTAATATATCATACATTATATCCTTAGATTCGCCAACACTCAAGCCGCCAATACCATAGCCTTCGAAATCCATGTCGACCAGGTCCTGGCAGCTCTGCTTGCGCAGGTCCTTGTACATGCCGCCCTGGACGATGCCGAACAGGCCCTGCGTATCGCTGTGATGGTGGTCCAGGCAGCGCGCAGCCCAGCGGCTGGTCCGTTCCGTCGACATCTGGGTGTATTCATAGTCCGACGGATAAGGGATACATTCGTCGAAGGCCATGGCGATGTCCGAATCGAGGGCCATCTGGATATCCATGGAAACTTCCGGCGACAGGAATTTCTTCGACCCGTCCAGGTGGGACCGGAAGGTGACACCTTCTTCGGTGATCTTGCGCATCTGTCCCAGGCTGAAGACCTGGAAGCCGCCGCTGTCGGTCAGGATGGCCTGTTTCCAGTTCATGAATTTATGCAGGCCCCCCGCTTCCTGGACCAGATCGTGGCCGGGCCGCAGGAACAAGTGGTACGTATTGCTGAGAATGACCTGGGCGCCCATATCGTAGAGTTCTTCCGGCGTCAGCGTCTTGACCGTCGCCTGCGTGCCGACAGGCATGAACATGGGCGTCTTGAAGGTGCCGTGCGGCGTGCGCAGTATCCCGGCGCGGGCGCCGTCACATTCGGCCTGCTGTTCGTAGGTAATGACCATATAGCTTTTCCTCCCTTAGTGAATGAACATGGCGTCGCCGAAACTGAAGAAACGGTATTTTTCCTGGACGGCGATTTCATAGGCTTTCAAGATTTTTTCCCGCGTCGACAAGGCGCTGATGAGCATGAGCAGCGTCGATTCGGGAAGATGGAAATTAGTGACTAGGGCGTCGACGATGTGGAAGGTGAAGCCCGGATAGATGAAGATATTCGTCCAGCCCGAACCGGCCTGCAGGGTCCCTGTCGTGCCGGCGCTTTCCAGAGTGCGGATGCTCGTCGTGCCGACGGCGATGACCCGGCGGCCTTCGGCCTTGGCCTTGTTGATCTTGGCAGCCGCTTCGGGCGTGATGCTGTAGAATTCGCTGTGCATCTGGTGGTCTTCGATGTTTTCTTCTTCGACCGGCCGGAACGTCCCCAAGCCGACGTGGAGAGTGACGAAGACTTCTTCCACGCCTTTATCGCGGATCTTCTGGAGCAGTTCCTCCGTAAAGTGCAGTCCTGCAGTCGGAGCCGCTGCGCTGCCGCGTTCGTTGGCATAGACCGTCTGGTATTCATTGGGGTCTTCCATCTTTTCGTGGATATACGGCGGAAGCGGCATTTCACCGATCTTGTCGATGATGTCGTCGAAATTGCCCTGGTAAGCGAACTTGATGATACGGCCGCCGAAATCGGTCCGGTCTTCGACAGTGCCCGTCAGGCCTTCGGGAAACTCGATCGTCGTCCCCGGCAGGGCCTTCTTGCCCGGCTTGACCAGGACTTCCCAGCGGTCGTCGCCGACAGGCGTCAAGAGCAGGACTTCGACCTTGCCGCCAGTCGGCACCCGTTTGCCGTGGAGCCGGGCCGGGATGACGCGGGAATCGTTGAAGACCAGGACGTCGCCTGGGTGCAGTTCGTCGACAAGGTCGTAGAAATACTTGTGTTCGATGGCGCCGGTCTGACGGTCATAGAGCATGAGGCGGGCGTGGTCCCGCGGTTCAGCCGGATGCTGGGCGATGAGTTCTTTCGGTAAATCGTAGTAAAAATCTGTCAGTTTCAAAATAATCTTCCTCTTTTTAGCTTAATATAATTTTTCAATCTTCGTCCCCGTATAGTAATGGGTCAGGATGTTGCGGTAATAATCCTTTTCACTGGCATGGCTGCGCGCCATCTGATAGGCGCCGTACTGGCTCATGCCCAGGCCGTGGCCCCAGCCGAAACCGTAAATCGTCACGGGCTGGCCGGCTTTGACCTTGAAATCGGCCTTGCGGGCGACAGCTCCGGAATCGGGATCCGGCGCCGTACCGCGGCCGCTGTAAAAATCGAAGAGCGTACTGCGCAGGCCAAAGATGGACTGGAAGGCCGCCCCCTTGACGGTGACGCTGCCCTTCGTCCCCTTGACGACCATGGACTGGACCCGGCCGGAAACACCGCGGTCGGCCGTCGTCATGGGCCGCTTGGCCAGGGGCGACAACTCGATGGCCTGGATGCGGCCGACGCCCTTGCCGGCAGCACTCAGTTTGGCCGCCATCTGTTCCGGCGTCGTCGTCACAGCCCAGCGATAACCCGGCATCTCATCGCTGGCATCGCTGACACCGCGCAGATACGGGATATGGGAGCCCCAGACATTTTCACTGTTTTCCGTCCAGCCGCCGGCAGTGGAGCAGAAAAAGGCGTCGATAGGCCGGCCCTGATAAGTGATTATCTCCCCTTTTGTCGCATTGACGGCCTTGATGATCGACGGCGATTCGCCATTGATGCCGGCATAGACCTGGCTCGACGTATCGTCGGTAAGGTCGAAGCCGCGCTGGCTGAAGCGGCTCTTATGGGCAATGGCATAGGTCCGGGCGGCGACGGCCTGGGCCTTCAGGGCCTCTTCGCTCCACGACGGCGACATTTCCTTGCCGACGACGCCGTAGAGATACTGTTCCACCGGCAGGACGTTGACGACGGTCAGGCCCCAGCGGCCGGGAGATTTCATCATTTCCAGGGCGCCGCGGTAGGCGTAGCCATCAGTGATCTTGACGGAGCCGCCGTGGACCAGGGACCGGACCTGGACCGGCACGGTACTGACGTCGCCGTTGACGGTCAGGCTCGTCCCCGACAGGGCAATGGTGACGGGCACGTTGGCCGCCGCTTTCTTCCAGAGCATGTCGCCGCGATAGACACCCAGGCCCTGCGGCCCGGTGACGGCCACACTGCCCCGGCCTTCGCGGATGCCGATGCGCAGGGTAGCGCTATCGTGGACGGCTTGTTTATGTGTATATCCAGCCGGCGCCTTGGCCGTCTGCCGCACCGCTTTGACGGGCTGGCGGGGATGGCTTTTGGCCTTGGCCTTGGTCGGCGACGCAAAGACACTCGTCGTCACCAGGGCACAGAGGGCCGTGCAGAGGGCCAGGCGGGCTATCTTCTTTTTATACATAAAAATCCTCCTCACAGGCGAAAGAAGAGATTGAGGACAATCGTAAGGACTGCACTGATGATGAGGCAGGTCACGATGGGAAAATGGAAGGACGTGTTGCCCTTGGTAAAGGAAATATCGCCAGGCAGATGGCCCAGGAAATTCCCCAGTCCCAGGGAATCACCGGCCATCCATAAGAGACCGGCGACGATGAAAAAGAGCCCCATGAGGATGAGTAATTTCGCCATAATCGTCCCTCCTATCCTTCTGATGGCACAGGCAGGCCCAGATGGCGGTAGGCGGCGTCGGTAACGACGCGGCCCCGGGGCGTGCGGTTCAAAAAGCCCTGCTGCATCAGGAACGGTTCGTACACGTCTTCGACGGCATCGACGGATTCGCTGATAGCGGCGGCAATGGTGTCGAGGCCGACGGGGCCGCCGCCGAATTTATCGATGATAACCTGCAGGACCCGGCGGTCCGTCCGGTCGAGGCCGCACGAATCGACTTCCAGCCGGTTCAGGGCATCATTGGCCAGAGATGCCGTAATCGTCGCGGCTTCGGCGACCTGAGCGAAGTCGCGGACGCGCTTCAGGAGACGGTTGGCAATACGCGGTGTCCCCCGCGAGCGGCGGGCGATTTCCAGGGCGCCGTCGTCATCGATGGCCATGTCGAGGATATCCGCCGTCCGCTTGATGATGAGGACCAGGTCCTCCGGTTTATAGAATTCCAGGCGGCAGATGACGCCGAAGCGGTCGCGCAGAGGCGGTGCCAGGCGGCCGACCTGGGTCGTCGCCCCGACTAGGGTGAACGGCGGCAGGTCGATGCGCACCGACCGGGCACTGGGGCCCTTGCCGATGACGATATCCAGGGCATAGTCTTCCATGGCCGCATAGAGGACTTCTTCGACGCTGTGCGACAAGCGGTGGATTTCGTCGATGAACAACAGGTCCCGTTCCTGAAGATTCGTCAGGAGGGCGGCCAGGTCGCCAGGCCGTTCGATAGCCGGACCGGACGTGATGCGCAGGTTGACGCCCAGTTCATTGGCGATGATGCCGGCCATGGTCGTCTTGCCCAGGCCCGGCGGCCCGTACAAGAGGACATGGTCCAGCGCTTCCTTGCGCAGTTTCGCCGCCTTGATGAAGACTTCCAGATTGTCCTTGACCTTATCCTGGCCAATATATTCGCGTAAATAATGAGGACGCAGGCTGTACTGCCAGGAATCGCCCGGCAGGTCTGTCGTCTCGATGATCCGATTTTCTTCCATGGCTTACCTCCCGCTCCCCAAGGCCTTCAGCGTCTCTTTTAGCAGCTGTTCCACAGTCGTACAGCCGGCCAGGTGCGATTCGGCGACGGGCAGGACTTCCTGTTCGCTGTAGCCGAGACTGGTCAGGGCCGCCAGGGTTTCTGCCAGGATGCCCGACAGGCCCGGCGCGGCCGAATTTCCCAGGTCCGCAGCCCCGGAGTCTTCACTGGCGACGGGACCGATTTTATCCTGCAATTCCAGAACGATGCGTTCAGCCGTCTTCTTGCCGATACCGGGCATCTTGGTCAGGCCCTTGATGTCCTTTTGATGGACGGCCAGGCGGAAACCGTCGGCCGTGCCGGCGCTAAGGATACCCAGGGCCACTTTGGGGCCGACGCCGTTGACGCCGATGAGGAGCATGAACAAATCGTATTCATCCTGCGTGGCAAAGCCATACAAGACGATGGCGTCTTCGCGGACGCTCATATAAGTATAGAGCATGGCTTCCTGGCCGACACAGAGCGTGTCCAGCGTCGAAGCCGGTGCATAGGTCCGGTAGCCGACGCCGTGGACGTCGATGAAACAGGAATTGACGAAGATGTGGCTGATCACGCCTTTCAGATAACCGATCATAACTGCACCTTCCTTTTCAGACTCATAGAATGACTGGAATAAATCGCGTAAATGGCCATGGCCAGGCCGTCAGCCGCATCGTCGGGCTTGATTTTCTGGCGGATGCCGAGAAGGCGCATGGTCATGTCGATGACCTGTTCCTTCGTCGCCCGGCCGTAGCCGGTGACACCCTGCTTGACCTGGAGCGGTGAAAATTCCAGGATTGGGATGCCCGCCTGCTGGGCCGTCAGGAGGATGATGCCCCGCGCCTGGCCGACGGTAATGGCCGTCGTGACGTTGCGGTTAAAAAAGAGCTGCTCGACGCCGATGACGTCGGGCTTATATTTCCGATAGAGTTCATTGAGGCCGTCAAAGAGCATGACCAGCCGTTCGGCATCGGTATGGTCCGGCGTCGTCTGGATGGTCCCATACGTCACCGGCTTCAGGCGGCTGCCGTCGGCGTCGATGACACCAAAACCGCAGATAGCCGTCCCCGGGTCGATTCCCATTGCCCGCATCTTCACTGCCTCCCTTGTCTTCCATACATACCATAAAATAGAAATAAATAGACTAATGTTCATTATATCATGAAAGAGGCCGTTGCACAAAGATTTTCCCTTGGGCTTCGACCTCTTTTGACTCAATTTTTACACTAAGACGACCTGTTTCCCGTAAAAGGCGATACCGTATTTCAGGACTTTCGTAATGCCCCGGTCCTTGAAATCGGTTTCATAGCCCTTTTCATCGATCTGACGGCGGGCGTCCTGCGCCTTCTTCAGCAATTCATCCGAAGAACCTGCCGCTTTGAATTCCAAAATGGCGCCACACTGTCCACTGTGCGTGGGATAAATCGCCAGGTCATAACGTCCCAACCCGCTTTCCCGATTCGACTTTACTTCATATTCCGGGACCAGCAGCGTCGTCATCCCCAATAACAGGCCATGATAGAACGCCTCCCGGTTGGCCGTATCATACACACTGGCCACTTTCATCAGGATATCCTGCAAGCCTTTGGCAAAGGCGGTCCCGTTCCCTGCCATGAGGTTTTCCATGGTCGTCATCAGATACGACGTCGTCCGCCCAGGGCTCAGACGGCTCAGGATTTCATTGCGGTAAATGCTGCGGACTTCCCGATTGGGAATGGCCAGCACGTACACCCACGTATCGATGACCAGCCGGCGGGATACGATTTTCAAATACCCTGCCAGCACGAGAATAGTATATAACGCATCGGGATTATCGGTAACTTCCGGATAAATCGTATTTTCTGTGAGGACGGCCGTCACAGTTTCTCCCTGGATAAGGCGCAGCAGGTTGTCTTCCTGGACCGGATCAGTCTGTTTCAACAATTCTCCCAGCAGGACATTGCCTGACGTATGGCCCCAATAAGGCTGCGGCTGGCCTTGTTCCTTGAAAAAGCACAAGACCGACCAGGGATTATAGATTTCCTGGCTGCCAAAACAATAGCCATCATACCAGTCACGCAGGACGGGCAGGGCCTTGTCCTGCTGCTGCGCACGGGCCAGGACCCGTACTTCTTCTGGCGTGAAACCGATCCAATCAGCATAGGTCCCATTGATGACACTGCTGACTTCCAGATTATTCAGGCCGCTGAAAATACTTTCTTTGGCAATCCGCAGGACGCCTGTCAATACGGCAAAATCCAAAGACGGATTCGTCTTCAGGGCAGGGCTGAGGAAATTCCGCATGAAAGCCATGCATTCATCATAAAAACCGTGCTCCCAGGCCTGCTGGACCGGGATATCGTACTCATCCAGCAAGAGGACTACCGGTTGCTGATGATAACGCTTCATCATGTCCATCAAGCGGCGCAGGGCCTCTTCCATTTCGACAGGCGATGCCAGCCCGTCATGGATGCGCTGAAAATACCGCCGTTCAGCCCGCGAAAAGCCGGGGACTTCCATGAGATACGCGTATTGGTCATATAAATCACTGAGAAGAAAGCGGAATTTTTCCACCATATCCGGCCAAGTCCGGTGCCTGACATCCTTCAAAGACAGGAAAAGGACAGGCCGCTTCCCCTGCTCCGCCATATACCGTTCGCCAGCCCGTTCAATAGCCAGGCCGCGAAAGAGTTTCCGGTAATCCTGTTCCCGGTCAGCAGCAAAAAAATAATAGAACATGGACAAGAACAATGTCTTGCCAAAACGGCGCGGCCGCGTCAGCAGCAGTACTTCCCCATGATTATCAAGGAAATCCCGTATAGCCAGGGTCTTATCGACAAAATAATAATTTCCCTCACGGACTTTGGCAAAATCGTCAATACCAATAGGCAGGCCTTGCATCGCCGCTCCCCCTTTCCAGATGTTAAAAAAATCCCCTTACACTATGTTTATAGTATAAGGGAATCGCCAGTCAAAAGAAAGGCTCAGTCTTCATCCTCATCGACAATGACGCTGAGGATGTTGGCTTTGGTATCGATGATGCGGCTCAGGGAGCGGTCGTATTTCCGGACGGCCAGGGCCGAGACGATGAGTCCGGCGATGCCGCCGACGACGGCACCGGCAGTATGGCCTATGATGAGATAGCCTAAAAGGGCCGTGATGAGCAGCATGGCGACGGGCAGGATGAAGCAGACAAAGGCACCGGAAATGAGGTGCGAGTCATCGACTTCATAGCGGACGTGGTCGCCTTCGGCAGCGCCGATGGAATTATAGGCCAGGAGCTTGACGTGATCCGCTGCGGCGCAGACACTGCAAGCCACATAGAGCGAATCGCGGCTGACCCGTACTTTCGCCAAGCCATTATCCTTGATTTCTTCGACAAAACCTTCACCAAAACGCATATCTTATGCCCCCTTTCGAATTAGTAATCAATAATAATTATTTGTTGATTTGATTGTATCATAGTATACGTTATTAATCAAGTGTAGGCTGATTGCATCTCATCACTTGAGGAGTTAGCAGTTAGTGGTGCGTAGCTAGGGGCTAGGGGTTAGGGGCTAGGGGCTAGCGGCTGGAGGCTAGTAGCTGGCGGCTGGTAGCTGGCGGCTGGTGGCTAACGGCTACCTCTCACTCAGCAGGCCCCGGACGATGTGCTTGCGGCAGGACTGGTAAACGAAGGTCAGGACAATGGCCGTGACCAGCCAGCTGGCCGGGTAGGCCGCCATGAGGACCAGGAAGTCGCGGTGAGCGGCAAATACGGTGTACAGCCAGGTGATACGGACGCCGCAGATGCCGACCAGGACGACGACAGCCGGCGGCAGGGAATAGCCATAGCCGCGCAGGGATCCGGAGATGATGTCGATGATGCCATTGAGGTAGAACGTCCCGGCGACGTAAAAGAGGCGCTTCGTCCCCAAGGCGACGACGTTCGGGTCGCCGTTGAACAGGCGGATGAGTTCCGGCGAAAAGAAGAGGACCGGCACGGTGACGACCAGTAGGAACGCCGCTTCGACGCCAAAGGCGACTTTGGTGATGCGGAAGCAGCGGCGCAGGTTGCGGGCGCCGTAGTTCTGGCCGACGAAGGTCGTCGTCGCCTGGCTGAAGCCGTTGACGAAACAATAGATATTGCCTTCGATGATGAAGGCCGCAGCCGACGCCGCCATGGCTTCTGTCCCCAGGCTATTCAGGGCCGATTGGATGAGGACGTTGGACAAGGCAAAGACCATGCCCTGGATGCCGGCAGGCAGGCCGATGCGGATGATGTGATGCAGTTCTTCCCGGGAAAAGCGCATGTGGTGGCGTTCCAGGCGGATGCGGTCCGTCGTCCGGCACAGCAGGGCCAGGAGGATGAGCGAATTGACGGCAAAGGCGATGACTGTCGCCCAGACGACGCCGGCCAGGCCGAAATCAAAGACCAGGACCGACAGCAGGTCGAGGACGATATTGACGATATTGGCTGCGACCAGGCTGTATAACGGCGTCTTGCCATCGCCGCAGCTGCGGAAGATGGCCGCCTCGAAGTTATACAGCGACAAAAAAGGCAGGCCCAGCAGGAAGATGCGCAGATACTGTTCGGCCATGTCGTAGACGTCTGGCGGCACTTCCAGGACCCAGAAGGCCGGATAGACGATGAGTTCGCCGATGACGGCCAGCAAGGCCCCCAGGCCAAAAGACATCAAAATAGCTGTCTGGACCGTCCGTTCCACTTTATCGTCGCGGCGGGCACCGAGATACTGGGCAATGGTGACATTAGCCCCCAGGGAAATCCCCATGAGCAGCATGACCAGGATGCCGATGACAGGCATATTGTTGCCGACAGCAGCCATGGCACTCTTGCCGACGAAACGCCCCAGGATGACGACGTCGGCACTGTTGAAGAGCTGTTCAAATAAGCCCATGAGGCCGATCGGCATGGCAAAAAGGAACAACTTGTCGGCAATAGAGCCGTGCAGCATATCCATGCCGCGGCGGCCCTTATTTTGTGTATTTTCCATAATATGATTACCTCTCGTTCTCGTGAAGGATGCTTTCTTCCCTTAGTATAGCATATCAAAAAGAGGCTGTCGCATTGACAGCCTCTTTTTCTGTAGGGGCGACCACGTGGGGCGCCCGTTCACGCAAATCCAGTTCACAAGTATCCCACATATACCTGGCGGGCTCGCCCTCTACAGCGGTCCGTTTCAGCAACCATCAGGCCATTCCTTGTAGTCATGGCCTGATGGGCTGAAAAGGCACGTGCGAGCCCCTACAAACAGCAAACTATATGCGTTAGTCGTGGCGGATGAGGAGCTGGATGTTTTCTTTTTTATAGGTCGTGTAGATGCTTTTGATGAACTGGTGCTTGAGGACGGCTTCGTCGACGATGTTGCGGATACGCAGGACGACTTTGAAGGAAATGCCGTATTCCCCCATCTGGTCATAGCGGACGAGGGGCTCGAAGCCGGTGACGCCGTATTCACTGTGGTCGAGGATGTGCCGGGCCACGCCGAGGGTGACGTCTTCGACACGCTGCAGGTCATTGTCATAGGTAATGGTCAAGGGAATGGAAATGGTACATTCTGCCAAAGGCTGTTCGTAGTTGGTCAGCGTCGCCGTGGCAATGCTCTTGTTGGGGACGATGACCATATTCCCCGTCGCCGTACGGATTGTCGTATTGCGCCAGTTCATGTCGACGACGCGGCCGGCTTCGCCGCTGGCCAGGCGGATATAATCGCCCATGTGGACCTGTTTGGACACGAGGGTCGTAATGCCGGAAAAGAGGTTGGCCAGTGTATCCTGCAAGGCCAGGGCCGATGCCAGGCCGCCGGCGCCGAGCGCTGTCAGGAGCGGTGAAATGGAAATGCCGTAGGAACTGAGAATGAAGAGGATGCCCACCATGTAGACGCCCAGGTCGACGACAGTCGTCAAGATGGACGTCGTCGCCGCTTTATCGCCGCTCTTGGACAGTTTGTCCTTCAAGAAAGACGATACCGTATGGGCACAGAAGAAAGTCACCGTAATGATGACGACGCTGTGATAATGGTAGGATAGAATATTCTGGACAACATCGGGCAGATTGAGGATATCCTTAGTCAGCTGGATGCCCAAGAGGATGCCCAGCAGGGTCGGCATGAAGCGGAAGATATTGCGCCAGCTGTCACGCGGGACTTTCGTCACACGGCTCAGCACTTCGATGACAATCCGGAAGACGCCGTGCAGGATGACAATGCCAATGAAGATGAATAAAAGAAAGGCCAGGAAATGAACGTGCGGCCCGCCATGTTCCAATTCAAAAGAAAAAGTATTCACTATCGAATCCATAAGAAAAGCCTCCCCCGAAGCAATAAATCTAAAATAATAATGATTTATTATACTCCGGAGAAAGTACTACCACAATATGGCAACGGTTACAGTTTCATGTCATTTTTGGCATGAAACTTTTGTTGTAAGGCCCTTTCAAAAGTCGTATACTAAAGAAAATCCATACCCCCAGGAGGAACCCCATGGAAATACGGACACTGCAATACTTCCTGGCCGTCGCCAGGGAACAGAATATGACCGGTGCAGCCAATATGCTGCATATCACACAGCCGACGTTGTCCCGGCAGATGGCCGATCTGGAAAAGGAATTGGGCAAGCAGCTTTTCATCCGGACCAACCGCAGTACACTGCTCACGGAAGAAGGCATCCGCCTGCGCCAGCGGGCCGAGGAAATCGTGTCCCTCGTCCAGCAGACGAAAGCCGAAATCAGCGACGACCAGCCGGAACTGACGGGCTGTATCCGCATCGGTGCCGGCGAAACACCAGTCATGCACTTCCTGACCGACACCTTTGCCAAACTGCAGCGGAAACATCCGGGCATTACGTGTGAACTCTTTACGGGTAACGCCGATACGGTCGAAGAGAAACTCTCCCGCGGCCTCATCGACTTCGCCCTCTTCATCGAGCCTTTCAATCCGGAAAAATACGAATTCCTGCGTCTGCCTGAAAGCAACCGGGTCGGCATCATCACCCGCAGCGATACGCCCTGGGCCCGGCTGCCAGCCATCACGGCCGACACCTTGAGCCAGATTCCCCTGCTCGTCTCGTCACGGACTGCTACGGCAACCTTCGATATCCGTCAGTGGTCGCAAGGAAGCGTAACGGCCGAAGACTTGAAGGTCGTCGGAAAATTCGACCTCATCGCCAATGCGGCCCAGCTCATCCGGACGGGCATTACCAGTGCCCTCGGCATCGACGAGCTCTTCCAGCTCCATACGCCGGACCTGGCCTTCGTCCCCCTGGAACCAGCCGTCACCTTCTCGTGTCTCGTGGCCTGGAAAAAATACCAACTCCTGTCACCGACGTGCGAAGCCTTTTTGAAGGGCCTGAAAGAAAAAATCCATTGGCAAGGAAAGGACTGATTCGGATGTTAGATTTACGGGTACTCAATTATTTCCTCACCGTCGCCCGCGAAGAAAGTATCACCCATGCTGCCGAGGCCCTGCACCTATCCCAGCCGACGCTGTCGCGGCAGCTGCGCGACATGGAAGAGATGATGGGAAAAGAACTGATGATCCGCGGCCCCCGACGCATTACGCTCACCGAAGAAGGCTTATTCCTGAAAAAGCGGGCTGAAGAAATCCTCTCCCTGGCCAGTCATACGGAAGAGGAGCTGCGCAGCGACGATACGGAACTGAATGGCAATATCCGCATCGGCTCGGCCGAAGCCGACAGTGTCCGCTTCATCATGCAGACAGCCCATAAGCTGCAAAGCCGCTATAAGAACCTCCATTTCCACGTTACCAGCGGCGACGGTCAAGCCATCATGGAAGCCCTGGACAAAGGCCTCATCGACGTCGCCGTCATCTACGGCCATGTCGATACGGAAAAATATGAGGTCCTGTCCTGCCCATACACTGACCACTGGGGCCTCCTCCTGCAGCGCAGCCATCCGCTGGCAGCCAGGGAAGTAATCCATCCGCAAGACTTATGGACGGAAAACCTCATCCTGTCCCAGCAGGTATTACAAGCCAACAGCCACGGTAACAAATTGCAGACATGGATAAAAAAGCCCTTTGCCGAACTGCACATCCAGGCGACTTACAATCTGGCCTATAATGCGTCCCTCATGGTCCGCGAAGGGCTGGGGTCCTGCATCATGCTGGAAAAAATCATCAACGTGCCGCCCCATGACCCGGCGCTCTGCTTCCGCCTCCTGGACCCGTTGTTGGAAGATACCTTGTTCATCGTATGGAAACGATTCCAATTATTTTCCAAAGGGACCCAGCAATTCATCCATCTCCTGAAGGAAGAGGCGGAAAAAATAAGCCCGCCGTAAAACCTCAATGTTCAATGTTTTTGATGAAGTGAGCCGGTACGCCGCCGACGACGGTATATGGCGGGACGTCCCGGTTCACAACGGCACCGGCTGCGACGATGGCATAACGGCCGACAGTGACGCCAGCCGTTATGGTCGCATTGGCCCCAATCCAGGCGCCTTCTTCCAGGACGATCCGGCCGGGCATGAGCTCACTCCGTTTATCCGGGTCAGGATGATGATTGAGCGTAGCCAGGACGACATTATGGCCGATGAGGACATTATCACCGATGAAAATGCCGCCCTGGTCCTGGAACTTGCAGCCGCTATTGAAGAAGACATGCTTGCCAATATGGATATTCTTGCCAAAATCCGTATAAAATGGTGGAAAGAAGGCAAAGGTATCATCGACAGGACGGCCGATGAGCCGTGAAAAAAGTTGGCGCAGCTCTTCCGGTTCGTGGTACTGTGTATTGATTTCCATAGTAATCTTCTGGGCCTGCCGGCTGTAAAATCGCATCGTTTCGATTTCGCCTGCTGTCGTGCCGATGACCGGCTCCCGGTCCCATCGCTTCAAGGCCTGCGATAAAGATATCATATAAAGGCTCCTTTCTGATGTTTTTACCTTTATTTCAAGGCATCGTCAAAAAATTGGACCAAATCGGCAAAAGGAATCTTATCCATCTGGTCATATAAATCGGTGTGCGTAGCCCCGGGAACGACGATTTCCCGTTTCGGCGCCTTCAATTTGGCATAGGCCGCATCGGCAAAGTATTTCGAGTGAGCTTTCTCACCAGTAATGAGCAGGACCGGGCGCGGACTGATTTCGTTAATGTGTTCCATGAGAGAGAAGTTGAAGAACCCATAAGGCGTCGTCGAATCCCAGGCCAGTGTATTGGAATTGATGGAACGCGGATGATAGGCCCGGCCTACATAGTAATCATAGAAGCCTTTGACGACATCATTGGCATCGTCAGGCAGCTTGTCCGGGAACATCGTGTCATGAGAAACGACATGTCCCTGGGCGTCGACGGCCAGTTCATGCGAACCCGGGATAGGCTGACCTTCTTTTGCTTCTTTATCCCGCATAACGGCCAAATGTTCCTTCACTTTTTCCCGCTGTTCCGGCGTATAGTAATCTCCCTGATAGTGATTGCGGATACTGTCGGACATATCATACATCGCTGAAGTCGCGACGGCCTTGATGCGCGTGTCATTGGCAGCCGCCGTCAAGGCCATACCGGACAGGCCGCAGATGCCGATAGCCCCTACTTTATCGGGATTGACGAATTTCAAATTGCTGATGAAATCGACAGCGGCACTATAATCTTCTGCAAAGATATCAGGCGAAGCCATATTACGGCGCGTTCCCCCGCTTTCCCCAGTCATGGACGGATCAAAGGCGACAGCGACATATCCGTGTTTCGCCATTTCCTGGGCATATAAGCCGGAAGATTGTTCTTTGACAGCGCCGAAAGGCCCTGAAACGACGACGGCCTTATATTGCTTCTGGGCATTGAAGTTTTTCGGCAAATAAAGGTGGCCAGCGACGTCAAAACCATAACGGTTCTGAAAGCGGACATTCTTCACTTCAATCTTGGGGTCAACTTTGAATACCCGTGTATCATTCGTTAATTCGCTGATGGAAGACGGTTTCATCTGCGATTCCGTCTGCAAAACCGCTGCCGGCGTCGCCGCATATGCGGCACCCGTGCCGAATCCAGAAAAAGTAAAGGTACTGACAACCAAAGCAGCCGCTACTAATAAGGCTTTCTGATGTTTTTTCATGTTATATACTCCTTTTTCAACGCTCTTGAATCTCTATCTATTGCTTGATTACAGTATACTTGGTTATCCATTAAATAACAAATGCCTATGTATTTCATTAATCAATGCTTTTTCCCTATACTTCTTTTTCTATCAACGATTCAGGCTCTGGACCCACTGCTGGACCGTACTTTCCGACACATTGGACGGGAAGCGTTTACCTTCCAGCCAGTTGCCCGTACCAGCCATCTGCTGCAGCTGTCTGCCGCTGTCGCCGAGGCCGGAGCTGGCCGACGTGGCAAAGGGGATGACCGTCTTGCCACTGAAGTCATTGTGTTTGACGAAAGTATCTACCGGCCAGGCAGCGATCCCCCACCAGATAGGATATCCGATGAAGACCGTATCGTAGCCTTCCCAGTTGTCTGCCTTATCCTTGACCAGAGGGATGTCGCGCAGGCTGGCATCATCGTGTTCGCGCGAAGTCCGGCTGTCTTTATTGTTGTAATCCATGTCGGCTTCGGTATATTCCTGGACCGGTTTCAGTTCCATAACGTCGCCGTTGGTCGCTTTGGCAATGTAATTGGCTACATTCTTGGTATGGCCGCCGGCCGAAAAGTAAACGACCAGCGTCTTGCCATTGCCCTTGGCCGGGGCCTGGGCCGCCGCATCCGTCTTTTTTGAGGCGCTGGAAGACGCATCGGCGCCGTTCGTATTGCCACAGGCAGCCAGGCCCAGGACCATGAGACTGCTCAGGGCAAGCATTAAAATTTTCTTCATCATCTTCTTTTTACCTCCTGATTATTTCAAATAGAGACATTTACTCCCCGTAGACTTCCTTGGCATAGCCGAAGGCCGCCCAGGCCTTGGGCCAGCCGCTGTAAAAGGCGAGCTGTGTAATGATTTCGGCCATTTCATCCTTAGTGACGCCATTTTTCTTGGCCGTTTCCATATGGTATTTCAGAGAACTATCGGTAATGCCCTGGGCGATGAGGGCCGAGACGGTGACGATGCTCCGCTCTTTGAGGGGCAGGACATCATTCTTGCTCCACACTTCGCCAAAGAGGATATCGTCGTTATAGCGGGCAAAATCCGGGGCAAAGGTCCCCAGCTGCTGCCGCCCTGCAGTCTGCACGATCTTGACAGCTTTTTTCGCTTGATTATCAGTCGTATTCATAGCATATGCATCTCCTGTTCCCAAAAAACCGATTCCCGCCAGGACCATGAGCCCGGCCGCTAAGAAGTGCTTACGGAAGGGCATCATAATCGGCCTCCGCTACGGCTTCACACCATTCCGTACTCGTATCGGTCCCGTCGACTTCAATGGCCAGATGCTGGAAGGCACTGTCCTTGGCAGCACCGTGCCAATGCTTGACGTTGGCCGGGATGTGGACGACATCGCCGGCGTGGAGGGCCTGGGCCGGTTTCCCCCATTCCTGATACCAGCCGCGGCCGGCCGTGACTAACAGCATCTGACCGCCGCCCTGGCTGGCATGGTGGATGTGCCAATGATTGCGGCATGCCGGTTCAAAAGTGACGTTGCCGACGACGACCTGTTTCAGGGACAACATGTTCAAATAACTGGTGCCATCAAAATACTGGGCATAGTCGACGTTTTCTCCGCCCATAGCAAAGGGACTCGTCTGCTTGATTTCTTCTAAAGTCATTTTCCTTCGTCTCCTCTTTTTCGTAACACATATAAGAAATAATCCAGCCGGTCCAGCTGAAGCTGTTTGTCATGAATAGCATCGAGCAAGTACCGGCGATGGCGCTGCAGGCACGACAACTGCTCTTCCTCGGGCAGGGCCTCATACTGTTCGATAAAAGCCGCCGAACAACCGGCATCGATCAAATTCTGCCAAACCTTCCCTTCCATCATCGACCTCCTCTCTCCTTGCTTATTACGCCTTTATCTTAACAGACGGCTACGGGAATGTAAAACGCTTATATTTTATGTCCAGATATGCTTTTTTCGTATGGCAATAGGCGCAGGCCGCAAGTTGCTGGGTTAGGGGTTAGGGATTAGGGATTAGGGATTAGGGGTTAGGGGTTAGGGGTTAGGGGCTCGTGGCTAGTAAAGGCGCCTAAGGCGCCCATTTTTTTACAAACCACGAACAACGAGCCACTAAAAAAAGGGATACCGCATGGAGATTGTGATGTGACCCCAAAAAGTTAGACCTTGGTAACGAGACTGTTTTTACTGTCTCGTTACTTTTTTATGCTGTCTGTCGGAAAATTCTGTATTGGACAGGACTTTTCCAAC
>NZ_JBKKJR010000028.1:0-28685 GCF_046614755.1 Megasphaera indica | reverse complement strand
ACTTTGGTCGCTAAGGCCCAAACCGCAAAAAATCCAACGGACTTAGTTCAGGCCTTGTGTAAACTAGCTTCATCAACTTCCGAGGCAGCGTAAAAGTTGTAAAGTGCTGTATAAATATAGTTTTAGAACAAGTTCCAGCGTCCCATGTACAAGGCGACCAGGGAGCGGATAAACAGACAGACGAACAAGATGTAGGTCAGGATATACAAAAAGTTTTCAAAGTCATCCATATGTTCCGACTTCTCGTGGACATGGCGGAAATGGTTCAAGAGAAAATGTCCCATCCGATGGTCGCTTCCTTTCCTTATTCTCCGCCGTGCGGAAATAATTCATGAACGCGCCGGGCCGACTCTTCGTCTTTGCTGATGCCCTTGAGCAGGGTCCGTTCGGAATTTTCCATGTGCTTCTTGGCGACTTTGCGGGCCATGGCACTGTTGTGGTCGGCAATGTTTTCCACCATCTGCCGATGTTCTTCCCACGTCGCTGCCAGGCGGCCGGGATAGTGCATGGAAATGGAGCGGAAGCGCAGCATCTGTTCGCGCAGATTATTGAGTATATCGACGAGGCGCGGGTTCCGGCTGGCATGATAGAGGACGTCATGGAAACGGACGTCGGCATCGACGATCTTATCGAATTCGTCGTTGTCGATATATTCGTTGATTTCGACGAGGATCCGTTCCAGGTATTCCAGTTCGTCCGGCGTGATCCGTTCAGCTGCCAGGCCGGCTGCCAGTTCTTCCAGGGCGCTGCGGATCTCGAAGACCTGGGCGATATCCTTCAAGGAAATATCGGCGACATACGTCCCGCGCCGGGGAACCATGACGACGAAGCCTTCCAGTTCCAATTTGCGGATAGCTTCGCGGATTGGCGTCCGGCTGACGCCGAGTTCATCGGCCAGCTGGATTTCCATGAGCCGTTCCCCCGGTTTGAGTACGCCGTCCTTGATGGCCTGGCGCAGGGTTTCGCTGACGACTTCGCGCAGCGGCTTATAAGCATCTAATTTAATCGGTTCTAATGCATGTTGTCTTTTCGTGGTTTTCATCGTTCTATCTCTCACCTTCCACTCGTTTCACTATGGCCGTCATATATACGTCGACATCATGCCACGCCGCCGTCTGGCTGCGGACGGCCTCTTCCTGTCCAGGCGGGACCAGGGCAAATACTGTCGGCCCACTGCCGGCCATGAGCGGCTGCAGTCCTAACGCGGTCAGACGCTGCTGACAATCGGCGACTTGCGGCACATTGGGAATGACCAGTTCCTCAAAGGTATTCCCCATGGCCGCCGTCAATCCCTGGAAATCGCCGGCCCGGACGGCCTGCTCGACGGCATCGACAGCGACGGACGCCGTATGGCTCCGGTTGTCGAACAGGGCATAGGCCTGTTTGGTCTGTACGGGCACGCGGGGATGGACGATGACCACAGGCCACGCCGGCAGGGGCGGCAGGCGTTTCAGTTCCTCGCCGATACCGGTACCGCGCATGGTGCCGCCACAGATGCAGAAAGGCACGTCGGCGCCAAGGCCGGCACCGATGCGGCAGAGTTCTTTTTCTGACAGCCCCAGACCCCAAAGGCGGTTGAGGCCGCGCAGGACAGCGGCGCAATCGGTACTGCCGCCGGCCAGTCCGGCGGCGATGGGGATATGCTTTTCGATGTGGATGGCCACCTGTTGATTGTCCTTTTTATACGGACAAAGCGCCTTCCAAGCCTTATAGGCCAGATTCGTTTCGTCACAGGCCAGCGACGGCTGCGAACAAGTGAGCTCGAACGCATCGGCTTCGCTCACGGTCACGGCATCGCAAAGGCCTATCGATTGAAAGATAGTATCAATATTGTGATAACCATCGGCACGACGGCCAGTTATGGCCAGGGCCAGATTAATTTTCCCATATCCTTTTTCTACTATATTCATCATACTTTCACTCCGTGCATAAAATGTGCATTGTCTTATTGATTAAAATTTTTCCTATGTTATAATGAGACGACAGCAGAGAACAGCGCCCTTTGCGCATCCTCTGTGAATGCACACTTCCACCATTATACTATAATGATTATACCGTTTTTTCCTTTACTTTACAATTCTTCATTCAATACGGAGGAAAAAAAATTATGAAAACCCTGACTTCACCTACCCTTTGGGAATTAGCCGTCCCCTACCTGGCGTCCTTTGTCGGCAGCCTGGTCGTCGCCATCGGCATGAACGCCTTCTTCATCCCCTTCCAGTTATTGAGCAGCGGCCTCAGCGGGATAGCTATCATGTTCTACTTCCTGACCGGCCTCCCCGTCGGCATTGGCATCTTCATCCTCAACATCCCGATCATGATCGCCTGCTACAAATTCATGGGCCGCAGCTATACGGTCCTAAGCATCGTCGGCACGATCATGCTCTCGGTCCTGGTCGACGTCACGTCCTTCCTGTCGACGTGGAACATCATGCACGATGCCATGCTGTCATCCATTACCGGCGGCATCCTGTCGGGCATCGGCTTTGGCATCATCTACAAATACAACGGCAACAGCGGCGGCCTGGATGTCATCGGTGCCATCGTCAAGAAATATTATTCCCTGGAAATGGGTACGGTCACGATGATCCTCAACCTGGTCATCCTCCTGGCCGCAGCCTGGCTCTTCTCCCTGGAACGAGCCGTCCTGACCTTCGTCGCCATCTACATCGCCGCCTTCATTACCAACAAAGTCGTCATCGGCCTGAAACAGCGTAAAAGCGTCATCATCATCTCCAACCGGGCCACACCGATCGCCCAGGTCCTCATGCGCTACGTCGGCCACGGCGCCACCTATCTCCACGGCCAGGGCGCCTATACCATGCAGGATAAACGGGTCATCTACGCCGTCATCAAACTGACCGAAGTGGCCAAGGTCAAAGAAATCGTCAACAAGCTCGACCCCCAGGCCTTCATGATCATCAGCGACGCCTCGGAAGTCGTAGGCCGCGGCTTCACGACATCGCCCGTCAAATACCACCAGTATCCCGGCGATGCCCTCTCCATGCCGCATACGAAAAAGAATATGCCGCCGGAATATTGAGGCTGCATCTATACTTGATTTATTACCGTGACATGGTAAAATAAAAATAGAGATAGCCCGATGGTGGTGCATCGGCTCTCCTCGATGAATTTTATACGTGAAGAAGGCCGTGTACCGCAAGTACGCGGTTTTTTTCATGCTACAAGCTTATCGCTTGGTTGCTGATCACCCCGCTTTCGCGAGGAAAACCGAATACATCGGACTATCCCATAGGGGTTAGTATATCAAATTTGTTGCAAGAAAAAAAGGGGCCGCCGCATGATAGCATAAACCATCATGCGGCGGCCCCGACATATCACATATCACGAACCTAGCACTGTACGAAATTCCCACATATACGAAAGCGGGCGCCCTACGTGGGCGCCCCTACAAATTACTAAATACGGATTTCGTTGGTATCGCGGTAAATGAGCCATTCGGCGATATTGTTGGCGTGGTCGGCCATGCGTTCGATATATTTGATGACCAGGACCAGATCGATGTAATCCTTGGAGTTTTCCGGATGAGCCGCCATTTCGGCAGCCAATGTTTCCATGAGGTTATTGAAAGCCTGGTCGACGATATCGTCTTTATCGCGCATGAGGCTGGCCTGAGACGAAGTACCCCGTTCTTTGTAGAAATCGATGACATCGCTGACCATGGAGGCCATGACGCCGTACATTTCTTTAATGCCCTGCGGCAAGGGTACGTTGTGATGGGTCTGTTCCAAATGGATGACGTAGTGGCTGATGTCGGCGCAGTGATCGGCAATCCGTTCTAAGTCGGAGAGGATTTTCAACGTCGCCATCAAGCTCCGATAGTCAGCCGCTACGGGACCCTGCATCATACTGATGGTCAAGTCTTTCTTCATACAGTTCTTGACCAAATCATCGATGACATCGTCGCCATCGTAAATGCGCTGAGCCAATTCGATGTCCTTGTCTTCCATCGCTTTCCAGGCATTTTCGACGGCCTGTTCGACCTTCATGCCCAGGTTAATCATATCGTGTTTCAATTCTGCTACGGATTTTTCGTAAACTTCCAGCATAAGTCCCTTTCCTCCTCTTAGCCGAAACGGCCGGTAATGTACTCTTCCGTCTTGGGATTGGACGGATTGGTAAACATGTCTAGAGTGTTATCGTATTCAATGAGTTCGCCTAAGAGGAAAAATGCCGTCTTGTCAGAAATGCGGCGAGCCTGCTGCATACTGTGTGTGACGATGACGATAGTATATTTTTCCTTCAATTCCAAGGCCAGGTCTTCGATTTTCTGCGTCGAAATCGGGTCCAGCGCCGATGTCGGTTCGTCCATGAGGATGACTGACGGATCCGCTGCCAAAGTACGGGCAATGCAGAGACGCTGCTGCTGGCCGCCGGAAAGACCGAGAGCACTCTTATTGAGGCGGTCCTTCATTTCATCCCAGCAGGCAGCCTGGCGCAGGCTCTTTTCGACGATGGCGTCGAGCTGCTTCTTATCCTTGATGCCCTGTATACGCGGACCATAAGCGATATTTTCATAGATGCTCTTCGGGAACGGCGTCGGCTGCTGGAAGACCATGCCGACACGGTAACGCAGGGCCAGGGGGTCGACTTCCTTGAAGATATCCTTACCTTCAAAGCGGATATCGCCAGTGACCCGGCAGCCTTCGACCCAGTCGTTCATGCGGTTCAGCGTCTTGAGGAACGTCGACTTGCCACAGCCCGACGGGCCGATGAGGGCTGTGATTTCATTTTTCCTGATTTTCATGTTAATGTCTTTCAAGGCCTGGAACTCATTATAGAAGAGGTCCATGTGGCTGACATCAAAGGTATATTCCGCCGTACCCGTAGCAGCCTGTGCGCCTTCCTGTACGGCTTCTGCAGCCCGTTTCTTTTCAATCGTCGCTGCGGCAAAGCCGGTCAGCGTCGTAGTCATTTCTGCCATTATTTATTTCCTCCCATTTTCTTGTCAATTCGATAGCTGAAGTAGCGTGCAGCCAGACTGAAGACGAGGACCATGATCATCAGGATGGCCGACGACGCGGCAGCCTGCTGGGCAGCGTCTGCATGAAGGGCTTCCGTACGCAGGGCCCAGATGTGAAGGGCCAGGGTTTCGCCGGGACGGAAGGGATTGAGCGGACACGACGTGGCCGTAATATCCCAGTTCGTCCAGTCGATATCTGTCGACATACCGGCCGTGAACATCAGGGCAGCGGCTTCACCGAAGCCACGGCCGGCGGCCAGGATGAGGCCGGTCATGATGCGCGGGAAGCAGGCCGGCAAGAGGACGTGCCAGATAGTCTGCCAATGAGAGGCACCCAGGCCCAGGCTGCCGTTGCGGTAGCTCGGCGGCAAGTTGCGCAGGGCGTCTTCGGTAACGGACGTGACCAAAGGCAGGGTCAAGATGGATACGGCCAGGGCGCCGGCCATGAGGTTCCACTGAGAACCGGTCATGACGATGAAGACCAGGTAGCCGAACAAGCCGACGACGATAGACGGCAGGGAGGCCAGGGTTTCGACGGCCATGCGGACCCAATGAGTGATGCGCCCCTTCTTGGCGTATTCGGCCAGGAAAATACCGGCCGGGATCCCCGTGATGGTACTGGCGACGAGGGCCAGGACGACGAGGTAAATCGTATTGAAGAACATGTTCCCCAGACCGGTCGGGCTGAAGGACAAGAGCTGCGGTGTCATGCCGCTGATGCCACTGACGACGACGTAGAGGACAAAGGCGATGAGCAGGATGACGGCAAAGGCGGCACCGCCGGTAAAGATGGCCGTCATCATTTTATCTTTCTGTTTTTTCGTTTCGATACTTGTCATATTAACTCCGTCCTCCTTTTAATTCGGAAGCGGCATTGATCTGGTGGATTACAAAGATGAACAGGAACGACAGCAGGAACAGGACCAGAGCCATCGTCCACAAAGCAGCGTTGTATTCGCCGCCTTCCATGGCGCCGCCCATATCGGCCGAAATAGCCGTCGTCAGCGTGCTGGCCGGCAGGAACAGGGACGTCGGGAAGACTTTCATCTGGCCGATGACCATGGCGACAGCCAGGGCTTCGCCCAAAGCGCGGGCCAGGCCCAGGATGATGCCGGTGAAGATACCGCTCTTGGCGGCCGGAAGTACGACGTGGGCAATCGTTTCCCAGCGCGTCGCGCCGAGGCCATAAGAAGCTTCACGCCACGACTTGGGCACGGCGGCCATGGCATCGGCGGCCATGGTCGTAATGGTCGGGAAAATCATGATAGCCAGGACAATGCCGGCAGCTAAAACGGAAAAGCCAAAAGGCATGGGGAAAATATGACGCAGTGCCGGAATGAGGACGGTCATGCCGACGAAGCCATAGACAACCGACGGGATACCCGTGAACAATTCGATAGCCGGCTGAATGAGGCGGCGCCGCTGGGGCGTCGCAATTTCCGTCATGTAAATGGACGATGCCAGACTGAAAGGCAGGGAAATGATCAGCGACAAGAGACAGGTGACCAGCGAGCCAGCCAGGAACATAGCTGCGCCGACCTGACCGCCGCCTTCCGCCGTATCGCTAGGCTTCCACTGACCGGAAAAAAGGAATTCCGTCACGCTGTGGCCAAATGTGAAAAATGTATCTGTACCTTTAATGAAGAGAAAAGCGCCAATGAGAAGCGGCACCAGTGCCATACCGATGCCGCAAATAGTGATGAACGTTTTGGCTGCTTTCTCGCTGCGGTGAGCCCGTTGGACTACCGTTTCGATTGCATTCATACCCGTTCCTCCAGTAAATTAGTGAACTTCTTTGGTCTGCATCTTCGAGCTTACGCCATAGCCGAGTTCTTCGATGCGTTTGCCGTAATCAGCGCCTGTGATGTATTCGATGAAGGCCTTGACGGCAGCTTTCGGTTCTTTGCTGGTGTAGATGTGTTCATAACCCCATACACTGTATGTACCGTTATAGGTGTTTTCCAGTGTCGGAGCTACGCCATCGATAGAAACGGAATCGACCGTGTCGTTATTGAGCAGATACGGCAGAGCGACATAGCCGATAGCGCCCGGATTCTGAGCGACGCTCTGGATGAGGATACCGGAGTTATCCGTTTCCAGGGATTTGTTGTCCGCTTCTTCAGCACCGTTGATAGCGTACTGTTTGAACAGGGCACGCGTACCGGACGTCTTCGGGCGGGTAACCAGGACGATAGGCAGGTCTTTGCCGCCGACATCTTTCCAGTTGGTGACTTTGGCCGTGAATACGTCCTGCAACTGCTGACGGGTCAAGTTCTTGATGCCGACATCTTTATTGATGATCGTAGCGACTGTCATGACACAGACTTTGTGGTCTTCCAGCTTTTCAGCTTTGGCTTTGTCCAGTTTCGTTTCAGCCGGTACGTCGGAGTTACCCATATCGACAGAACCATCGGAAACCTGTTTCAGACCCGTGCCAGAACCGCCGGCATTAAGGGTGATCGTAACGTCCTTATTGTTGGCCTTGAATTTTTCGGCAGCATCTTTGACCAACGGCAGCAAAGCCGAAGAACCAGAACCGGTAATGCTTCCGGAAACAGCAGCGCCTTTCCCGGAATCAGCTTTCTGCTGACTTCCGCAACCGGCAGCCCCAATGGCCATGGTAGCAGCTAAGGCGACAAGAACTAACTTTTTCCACTTCATAAAAAATCCTCTCCTTTAAATAAACGAATCTGAGATGTTCCTGATTCTGAATACAGTCTTATCCTACCAAGGAGATGTAAGGACTTTATGTATGTATTGTAAAATATTGTAAAAAAAAGGGCTTGTCGCACGACGACAAGCCCTTTAAAGTTGTTAGTGGTTAGTTGTTAGTGGTTAGCAGATGGGTTTAAATTTAAAGGTTTTCTCTGCAAACTACAAACTCTGTGCTACAAACCATAAAGTAAATGGGGCCTCGCATGATGGCAAAAACCATCGTGCGACAGCCTCTTTTTTCTGTAGGGGCGTCCCGTAGGGCGCCCGATGCGTTGCCACGTGCAAGCCCCTACGGATTCCCCCTACATCGGTAGGGTGACGGTGATGGTCGTGCCTTCGTTTTCTTTGCTGTTCAAGGCAATGGTACCGTGATGCTGTTCGACGATGTGCTTGACGATGGCCAGGCCCAGGCCCGTCCCCTTGATCTTGCGGGAACGGCTGGAATCGGCCCGGTAAAAGCGTTCAAAGACGCGCTGCTGTTTATCTTCCGGGATGCCGATGCCCGTGTCGCGGATGACGAAGAAGGCCTTGTGGCCGTCGTGGCGGACATCGATGTAGACATGGCCGCCAGGCCGGTTGTACTTGACGGCATTGTCCAAGAGGTTCATGATCATTTCCCGGAACAGGCCGCGGTCCGCCCATACTTCCGTATCGTCCATGGTACAGTGGACAGTGACTTTCTTTTCCATCAGGACCGGTTCCATGAATTCTACGGTATCCTGAATCAAACCGCTGAGGCGCAGCCGTTCGGGATGGATTTGGCGCTTGCCGTCTTCGATGCGGGCCAGGTGCATGATTTCTTCGATCATCTGCAAGAGGCGCAGGGCTTCCTTGCGGATGAGTGTGCCGAAATGTATGACATCGTCTTTATTCTTGAAAATGCCCGTCGACAAGACTTCGGCAAAGCCGCTGATCGATGTGAGGGGCGTCTTCAGTTCATGCGATACGTTGGACGTGAATTCCCGGCGCAGCTGTTCCCGGTGCTCCTGTTCGGTCACGTCGTCGATGATGAAGAGCATGCCATAGAAATCATCATCTTTATAGACAGGCTGGATAGTCAGCAGGTACAGTCGGTCGGCCCGGGTCAGTTTCACGTCACAGGAACTGTCGATGTGCTGCAGCGTATCCCAGGATACATCGGGCAGGAGTTCCTTCAGATTGCGTTGCAAGACGTCCTGGGTCTGGCCGGCGCCGAGGAAATGGGCGGCCCGTAGGTTGAGACCGGCAATGCCGCAGGCCTGGTCCGTCAGGATGACGCCTTCCTGGAGATTTTCCATGATAAGGCGCATGATATTGCGTTGCTGTTCGAGGCTGCGCATATTGTCGGTAATGGTCTGGCTCTGCAAGAAAATCTTATCAACCAAAGGCTGCAATTCATGGTCGACCCGCGGCGGCTGTACCATCTTCACGTCGGTGTCGTTGATCTGGCGGATGAACCGGGCCGTCTGCCGAAGCGGGCTGAGGAGGCTCGCCGTCAGCAAGCGCGACACCTTGATGCAGGCCAGGGCCGACAAGCACAGGAGCAACAGCGCCCAGGGCAGGAGGCTGAGGAAATGGGCGTAAAAAGTATCCCGTTCCAGACTGACCCGCAGAATCGTCCCGTCAGGCAGTTTCTTAGCATAATAATAGAGGGCCTTGGATACGGTCTGGGAATCGCGGACGGCCGTCCCCTTGCCGTTCTCGATGGCCGCTTGGACTTCCGGCCGGGCCAGGTGATTTTCCATGACCCCTTTGTCATAGTCCGATTCAAAGAGGACATCGCCATCGGTATTGATCCAGGTAATGCGCAGGCCATCCATCTCGTGAACGCCGAGTTTCTTCAAATACAGGGATGTATCCTTCCCTTCTTCGATCGTCGTCCCGACGACGTCCATGGCCATGACCAGTTCCTGCTGTATCTGGTGCTGCGTGGAGTTCCAGAAGAACCACGTCGAAATGAGCAGAGTCACGGCCATACAGGCCAGCCCCATGGTCAGCAGGCTGAGGTAGACTTTCCGCTTCATACGTTCCCTCCGATGACATAGCCCACGCCGCGCACAGTATGGATAATCTTGCCGCCGTCGCCCAGTTTCTGGCGCAGGCTCTTGATGTGCATATCGATGGTCCGGCTTTCGCCTTCATACGTGAAGCCCCAAACGGCTTCCATGATCTGTTCCCGCTTGAGGACGATATCCGTATTGACCAGGAGGTAGCGCAGGAGTTCAAATTCCTTGACCGTCAAGTGGCAGGGCTTGCCGTCGACGGTTACGATATGTTTTTCCTGGTCCAGGGAAACGGGGCCATACGTATAGAGGTTCGTTTCCGTACTCTGCCGGACCGAACGGCGCAGGACGGCGCGGATGCGGGAAATGAGCTCGACGATGCCGAAGGGCTTGCAGACGTAGTCATCGGCGCCGCCATCGAGGCCCCTGACGATATCGTATTCGCTGGTCTTGGCCGTCAGCATGATGACGGGCAGTGTCTTGTACTGCTGAGTCTTGCGCAGTTTGTCAAGGATATCATTACCGCTTTCACCGGGCAGCATGATATCCAAGAGAAGCAAAGCCGGTGTCCGCTTCTCCAAAGCCGGCCAGAATTCCTTACTGTCAGCAAAGGTTTCCACCTCGAAGTCCTGGCTGCGCAGGGCATAACCGACGAGTTCACGAATATTTTCATCATCTTCTACACAGTAAATCAAAGGCATAAAGCGACAGTCCTTTCATGTAAAATCTAGTTTTCTCACTTTATTCCATTATAGCGCAAAAATGCAAATACGCCCTGTAAAAAGAGGGTAAAAAAAAGGGCTTGTCGCATGACGACAAGCCCTTTTTTACATTGTAGGGGCTCGCACGTGGCGAGCCCGCTCTGGGGATATGTACGATTCCCAATCAGATTGCTAGAAGAATCCTCCAAATCCTAACGGGTCGCCCACGTGGCGACCCCTACAAACGCGGAAGAGAAAGGGACTGCACATGATAGCAAAAAGTTTTCCTGTCCTCTCCCCTTTTAGAAATCGAAGTCCTTGGCCTTTATTTTGACCTGCCATTCTTTATCGACTTGTTTATACGTGATGGTAGCAATGAACGAGTGGAGGTCGCGGACCCAGGTGTAATTGCGGTCCGAAATATGGTCATCGTCGAGGTCCTGAGCCCAAGTGAAGATGACCGTATCCCGCGGCGTCAGGACGTAGCCGATGGACATGCCATGCTGGCGCGGGTCATCGAGGGTATCGAAGCGGTACGGCGTATAGCCGCTGACATTGTGTTTCTTATACCAGAAGCTGGTCCACAGGCGGTCGTTGATGCCCTGGTTGAGGATGACGCCCGAATAGGGATCGCGGCGCTGGGCATCATTGGTAGAATATAAATCCTTACGATAGCCGGCGAAGAAGCGGACATTGGCCCGCTGCCACAAGGGAATGGGCGTATGCGTGATTTCCGTACGGAAGCCCTTATGCGTCCCCGTCTTGACGCCGTCTTCAGCCCAGCGGCCCCAGTTGGCACTGGAATCAATATAGATACCCGTATCGCCGAGATGGATGCGCGGTGCAAAGTATTCCAGTTCCGGCCACTTCGTAGCCCAGATATTATCGTCGTTATCGGTACTTTCTTCTTTGCTGTAGCCAAAACGGAAAGTGCCGATTTTAGTATTCTTCTGGAGCTGGGCCGCCGGCTTGAAGCCATTCTTGCTATTCAGGGCATAGCTGGCATGGAAGCTCAGGTCGCCGGACTGGTTGAGGGGCACATCGGCATAGCCCCGGACACCGATGCCGTCATCGCTGTTGTAGGTCGGCCGCGGCAGCAGCGTGAATAAAGAAGATTTCGTATGTTCACTGTCCAGGCGGCCTTCATAATGGCCATATGTGAACAGGCGGATGTGCTTGAACCAGAGGGCCGTATTTTCTGCCGTGAACTTTTCGCCCGGATAGATGCGGATGTCATCACCGGTAATATAATAGTCCGGCGTCTTGGCGACGGCGTGAGGCGTCGTAATCAGGCCATGCTTGATATAGCCGATATTATCGTACATTTCGGCATCGGTCCCGCGGACGTATGTCGTCGGGCCGACGAAGCCTTCGACCTTATCCATGGTCATGCTGCCGTTCTGGCTGTTATAGGTCACGTCCTGGCCCGTCAGGGCATTGGTTTCGTTGACGTAGACTACGGGTCCTTTCGTATGGTAGACGCCGCTCTTCATGTTGCCTTCGACATAGTTGGCATGGATTTCATCCATGCCCTGCTTGATGTCGACATTGCCCCGGCTCTTGACATAGCCGTCGGAGTTGCGGGCGACGAATGTATCAGCCGTCATGTGGACAGGCTGCTGCGGCAGGACGACGTCCTGCGAAGCAGAAGCCTGGTCCAAATCGACGGGTAGGATTTTCTTTTCTGTCACGGGAACGGCCATGACCTTATCTGTATGAAGTTTCGCTGTATCAGCTGCACTGGCCGAAAAGGTCAGAGGCAGCAGGGCTGCGATCATCGCCGCTGTCCACGTTTTATTCATTCGCGTCACCTGCTGTATTGGATTGAATGGTTACGACGGCCTGCTGGTCGTCATTGTGTTTGCTGTTGTACAGGTCGACAGGCGTAACCGTACCATCTTTCAGTCCGGCCTGCAAATCGCCGTTGCTGCTCTGAGGCGCCGTATCGGTGTCGGTGTACGTACCGGCATCGCCAGCCCCGCTGTTGTCAACATCACTATTGGTGACAGGCGCAAAAGTCGGCACCTGTACGCCGCTGGCAGCCATATTGGCCGTCTTCATGTCATCCATGACGCCATTTTCCTTGAAACCGACGACTTCGGCATTTTCCTTGGTTTCGGCGTACATCGTCGTCCCTGCCGGGATATCGACTTCATTGCCATGAACGAAAAGGCCGCCGACCAGGCCGACTGGTCCGAGGATGATGGCCCCGGCAGCAGACGCGCCGACAGCACCGGCCATGCGCTTATATTCTTCTTTCGTCTTGTCGCCGACCGTCAGGGCTACGGGCGAACCGTCGGCAGCGCGGACGTTGTCATAGGTGATTTCGATTTTGCCGTCCTTACCAAAGCGGCCGGACTTCCGGGCCTTGGTGACGGTCCCCGTCGCCTCCATGCCGCGGGGAATGGCGATGACGTCGCCGACGCAGATATTATCAGCCACGGCAAAGCGGACGACGTCGCCTTCCTGAATGGTCTTCGAGTTGAGGGCGTCGATATTGGTCATCGTCACCAGCGTATTGGCCGGAATGGTCACGGTCTGGGAGACGTACTTCTTATTGCCCAGGAGCGTGCGGCGCAGGGCCAGGACACGGCCTTCCAGGGAGCCGCTCATGGTCTTGCCGTCGATGCTCTGTTCCAGCGATTCGATGCGGACCAGCAGGGGTTCATCGGTAATCTGGCCGGAATACTGCCACTGCATGAGGTTGACTGCCGTCAACAGGGACAAATCGGAACCGGAATTCCCATATACATCTTTATATAGGGCATTGGTTTTATCCTGCAGACTGCCGGATACCGTCGACTGACCGTTGAGCAGCTTGTCCAGCGCCGCGATGCGGTCGTTCAGGGAACCGGTCTGGGTCGTCCCGTAGACCGTCGTTTCGACTTTATCCGCTTTTTCCAGGATCGTATAATCGGCCGCACCGGCAGCCATGGTCCCACACAAGGCCATGACAGCCAGGATGCATGCTACTTTTTTCTTCCACATAGGCGTAACCTCCAAAATTCAGTCTCTTTCTATGCTAATCGTATCGTCTTGGCTTTTTCTGAATACTATCTCCATTATATAAGACTCATGTATAAATTGCAATAAAATGGTGCCGCCTCGCCCCTCCAAGGCCTTATTTTTTAATCAATAATTATTTTCAATTAAAAGTTTTACAAAATTACTCTTGATTTTCCCCCATCAGTCTGTTATAATGTAGCCATAACGAATAAAAGTTATTTGTTAGTATTCAGTTAATATCCATTTTATTTAAAATGTATTATAATATCAGGAGGAATGAATGATGAAAAAATTTGTATGCGGTATCTGCGGTTTTGTTTATGAAGGTACGGAAGCTCCGGAAAAGTGTCCTCAGTGCGGCGCTCCGAAAGAAAAATTCACGGAACTCGTCGCTGGTGTCAAAGAATACGCTGACGAACATCGCGTAGGCATCGCTAAAGGTGTCGACGAACGCATCCTCGAAGGCCTCCACCTCAACTTCACAGGCGAATGCTCCGAAGTCGGCATGTACCTCGCTATGAGCCGTGTCGCTGACCGCCAGGGCTATCCGGAAGTCGCTGAAGCCTACAAACGCATCGCTTTCGAAGAAGCTGAACACGCTGCTAAATTCGCTGAACTCCTCGGCGAAGTCGTTACGGACGACACCAAGACCAACCTCGAAATGCGTGCTGCTGCTGAACAGGGCGCTTGCGCAGGCAAGAAAGAAATCGCAACCCTCGCTAAACAGCTCAACCTCGACGCTATCCATGACACTGTTCATGAAATGGCAAAAGACGAAGCTCGTCATGGCCGTATATTCGATGGCCTCTTGGCTCGTTACTTCGCAAAATAATCCGTTTGGGAATGCAAAAAGCGCTGTCTTATAAAGACAGCGCTTTTTTAGTGGCTAGTGGTTAGGGGATGGCAGAAGCCGCTACGCGACAGCGCTTTTCAATCAGTGACGTCGCAGATGACGCGGATGACGGCTTTATCGGCCTTGGACAAGTAACGTCCCCGTTTATAGGCCAGGACGATATCCCAGTCGTCCAGATAGGCCCGCAGGGAAAAATACTTCGGTTCCACAGCTGGGATATTGGCCAGAGCCAGGCCACCCGGTACGATAGCCGCGCCGACGCCGATGCCGGCCAGGGTCTGGGCCGTGGCCATGTCCGTCGTTTCCAGGGCCACTGTCGGCGATATATCCAGGGCTTCGACAAGGGCAAAAAAGGAATGGCGCAGTTCCTGGCCTTCTTTCATGACCAGGAAGGGATGGCCGTCGAGGCTGTGATAATCAAAGACAGGATAGCGGGAGTGGAGGCCCTCGTCATGCAGCGGTTCCCGCCCCAGGCCCCAGTCCGGCGAGACAGCCAAGAGCAATTCTTCCCGGAAAAGTTCGATATAATCCAAGTCCCTATGCCCTGTAGGCTTAACGACGATAGAAAAATCCGTCTTTCCCTGGATGGCGAAATCTTCCAATTCCCGCGTCGTCCCTTCTTCCAGGCAGATATCGATGTGCGGATAGCGTTCGTTGATGATGGGAATAGCCCGCGCCAGGATGGTCGAACTGCGATAATTGGAACTGCCGATGCGCACGGTGCCGCCAACGGTCTGCCCCAAATCCTGGATACGCTGTTCCCGGACCTTGCACAAGTCCTGGATCTGCCCTTCGATGTCCAGATAGATACGCCCGGCTTCGGTCAAGGTCACAGGCTGATGGGAACGGTCAAAGAGTTCCGCACCGACATGGCGCTCGATGCGGCGGATGAACTGGCTCAACGACGGCTGGGTGATGTATAATTTTTCGGCTGCCGCTATGAAACTCCCTGTCTCAGCAATTTTACGGATATATTCATATTCACGTCTTTCCAACTCCATAAAAGCTCCTTTATGTAACAAAAAATATTCGCATACCTAATTATAACACAAGAGCTATAGTTCGTATACGGCAAAACCACTTTGACGCCAGCCTCCTTCAAGGCTATCCTAAAGGTACCCTTGAAGGAGGTATTTTTATGAAATCATATCAGCATATCCTCGTCCCTATCGACGGATCCAATCATTCTAAACAAGCCTTGCAGCACGCCATCGACATCGCCAGGATCACTGGCGGTGCCATTACCCTGCTGAGCGTCGCCAATATGGCCGATATCATCAACCAGTTCGGGCAAATGGAAAATACGAGCGAACTGACTATGGATGAAATGACGGCTTCGGCTCAGGCCAACAGCACAGGACTGTTAAAAAAATTTGCCGCCATGGTACCCGCTTCCCTGTCAGTCCAGTCTATTTTTGAACTCAGCGCCCCGGAAGCGGCCATCCTGGCAGAACAGAAATCCCAATCGGCAGACCTCATCTGCATGGGCCGCGGCGGCGGCCAGGCCCTCAAGAATTTTCTTCTCGGCAGCGTCAGCACTTACGTCATCACCCACGCCCCCTGCCCGGTCCTCTTGGCCCGCGATGAAAAGAAAGGCCCATACCGGCATATCCTGGTGCCCGTAGACGGGTCTGAATCGTCTTTACAGGCCCTGAAACAAGCCGAAGTCCTGGCCAAAGGAGATGGCGCTTCCCTGACCGTCCTCTACGTCGCCAGCGTCAGCGACAGCCTGCGCGATACGGCCATCCCCAATACGCTGGAACCGCATAAATTACAGGAATTAGCCGCTCACATGCGGACCAAGGGTCATAACGCCTTCCTGCGCTGCCAGGAAGAATTGTCATCTCAAGTCCCCTTGCAATGCCTGTATAAAATCGGCTCGCCCGGTCCGATCATCTTGCAGACCGCAGCCGATACGGAAACGGACCTCATCGTCATGGGCAGCCGCGGCCTGAACCGTATCCAAAGCGTCCTCCTGGGCAGCGTCGGCCGCTATGTATCCTCCCATTCAGGCCTTCCCGTCCTCATCATCCGCTAATCATTACTTCATTAAACTCCTCAGGAGATGATTCCCTTGAATAAACTCATGTATAAAGCCCAAAAAGAATCGGTCGCCCTCCTGGTCAACCGCATCATGGCCGAAAAAAATCCAGAAACCCGTAAGAAGACTTTGAAACGACTGACCACGATTATGGAAACCTTCTTCGGTGACTTATTTGAAGAAGAATCTTTTGCCAATGCCCGCAAGCTCATTGACGAAGGCGGCAAGTGGTTCCAATTCCTCAACCGAGCCCTGGATACACTCAACCCCAACGTAGTCCGTACAGCCGTCATGGACCTGGGCTTTGAATCGGGCTTCTACGGTCTGCGTACGCGGGACGAAGCCAAAGCCAAATATCACTGCAATATTCCCTGGGCCATCCTCTTCGACCCGACCAGCGCCTGCAACCTGCACTGCATCGGCTGCTGGGCTGCCGAATATGGTCACACCCTGAACCTGTCCTACGACGTCATGGATAAAATCGTAAGCCAAGGCAAAGAAGTAGGCTGCCATTTCTACCTCCTCACTGGCGGCGAACCGCTGGTCCGCAAAGCGGACATCCTGAAACTCTGCCGGAAACATCCGGACTGCGAATTCCACGCCTTTACCAATGGGACCCTCATCGACGATGCCTTCTGCCAGGAAGTCGTCAAGGTCGGCAACCTCAGCTTCTCCCTCAGCGTCGAAGGCTTCCGCGAAGTCAACGACAGCCGCCGCGGCGAAGGCGTCTTCGACAAAGTCATGCACGCCATGGACCTGCTGCGCCAGTACGGTATCGTCTTCGGTACTTCCATCTGCTATACCCGTAAGAATATCCAGACCGTCACATCCGATACCTTCCTCGACCTCCTCATCAGCAAGGGAGCCTGGTTTACCTGGTACTTCCACTATATGCCCGTCGGCAACGATGCCTCTGTCGATTTACTGCCCACACCGGAACAGCGTGCTTATATGGTACGGCGTATCCGTGAAATCCGCAGCGTAAAGGGCGGCAAACCCATTTTTGCTATCGACTTCCAGAACGATGGCCAGTTCATTGATGGCTGTGTCGCTGGCGGCCGCAACTACTGCCATATCAATCCTAACGGCGACGTCGAACCGTGCGTCTTTATCCACTACTCTAGTGCCAACATCAACGACCAGGACCTCATCACCTGTCTCCAGCAGCCCTTATTTAAGGAATATGCAAAAGGACAGCCGTTCAACCACAATCATCTCCGCCCCTGCCCGATGTTGGAAAATCCCCAAGCCCTCGTCGATATGGTCAAACGGACGGGAGCCAAATCGACGGACATGCAGTCACCAGAATCGGTTGAACACCTCTGTGCTAAATGCAAAGCCTATGCCAAGCACTGGCAGCCGGCAGCCGATAAGTTATGGACTGATATCGTCCAGGACGATAAAAAATCGTCAGAACAGGAAATCTCGTAAAAAATTAAACTCATCCGCTAACCACTAACAACTAACAACTTGAAAGGAGCTGTCGCGATGCGACAGCTCCTTTTTTTTACTTCACCCTATGATATCGGTTTTTTTTTATGTGACGCTTGCGCCACCAGATGATGCCATAAATGAAAGAAACGACGGCTACCAGTATGAGCAGGCGGCCCCAGTGTTCCTGGATGCGCAGGAGGTCATGGCCCAGCCAGACTTCGACCAGGACGGCCGGCATCTTGCCGAAGAAGTTGGCAATGAAGTGGTCGCGGTAAGAAATATGGCTCAAGGCACTGAACGCCGTGACGACGACATTCGGTGCATACGGGATGGCCCGGCCCATCATGACTGTCTTGATACAGCTGTAGGAATCGAGTTTTTCCAGCATCTTGCTCTTGGAAATGACCTTCTGGGCCTGCTTGCGGAGCAGCGTCCGAGTCAGTCGGAAGCTGATTTCAATGCCGATGACTTCGCCAATCCAGGAAATGATGATGCCCGGAATGAGGCCGAAGATGATGCCGTTGACGGTCAGAAAGGGAATGGACGGCAGGCCGATGGCATTGACAAAGGCAATCATGAACACGCTGATGCCGATGGCATAGAAGCCAAAAGAGGCAATGTAATCGGCTAACCCATCCAGATCACCACTGACGGTCAGATGCCACATGATCGAATAAAAATCAGGTGCCATGAGCTGAATCGATAAAAACATCAAGACGACTAAGATGCCCCCGCCGATATGAAGGAGCCAGCCTAAATATTTATCATTCATAGAAATGCGGTCCTCACGTAATAATGAATTTTTTCGTGCCCTTTATTATACCATATCTTCCGGGTCCCTGTCTGCTATGAGCTTCACTTTTTCCGCCTGTCCCAGGCGCTGGCTCAGGATGAGGAAGTCATCGAGTTTCTGCCGGGCCAGGCCGCTGTCGATGAGGCGGGCTGCCTTGCGGACGCCGGCATAGAGGTTGAGGACACTGCCGCCGACGTAGAGACCGGCGCCGGCATTGAGGAGGACGGCTGTCCGGGCCCCGCCCTTGCGGCCGTCGAGGACGGCGCGGGTAATGGCAGCATTGTGCTTGGGCAGGCCGCCACGCAGTTCGTCCCGCGAAGCCCTGGGCAGGTTGAAATCTTCCGGCCTGATTTCATACGTCGAAAACGATTCTGGCGTAAATTCGCAAATCGTCGTCGCTGCCGATGCCGAGATTTCATCGCTGCCGTCCTGACCATAGACGACCATGCCGTGGCGGACGCCGAGGGCGGCCAGGACGTGGGCCATGGGTTCGACCAGGTGCGGCGCATTGACGCCGAGGATCTCATAGACTGCATGAGCCGGATTGGTCAAGGGCCGCAGGACATCGAAGACCGTATAGATTCCCAACTGTTCGCGGACGGCATCGATACGTTTCATCATATAATAGTAGTAACGTGTATAGAAATAACAGAGGCCGATCTGCCCCAGCATATCCAGGCAGCTTTCGGGGCTGAGAAAGATATTGGCCCCTAAGGCTTCCAGGACGTCGGCAGAACCACTGCGCGACGTCTTGGCCCGGTTGCCGTGCTTGGCGACGCGGACGCCACCGGCGGCGATGACGAAAGACGCCGTCGTCGAGATGTTGAAGGTCTTGGTCCGGCCGCCGCCGGTCCCGACGATGTCGAAGACGTCCATCGTACAGGGAACATGCATACTGTATTTCCGCATGGTCCGGGCAAAGGCCGTGATTTCCCGCTCTGAAGCGCCTTTCGTCGTCAAGGCTGCCAAAAAAGCAGCCAACTGGACGTCTGAAATCGTCCCTTCCATGATCTGCTCCATGACGATAGCGCTTTCCCGTTCGCTAAGGTCTTTTCCTTTAGTAATGGTTTTCAGTAAGCTGGTCAGCATGGTCCTCACCTCCGCCTGAAAAAAACGGAACTATACTATTCTCTTTTATTATAGCATATTATGCCCATCAGCGCTGTAAAAAGGCTCATTCTCCTTCTAATTCGGCAATGCGCCCTTTCAGCTCCCCTTCATCATAAAAGACGGTCTCCAGGCACAGGCCCTGGGCCGGTGCCGTCGCCCCGAGCTGAGTCCGGTCGCCGCTGGCGAGGATTTCCCGGAAGCGCTTCGGTGTCAGGCGGTGCAGGCCCAGGTCGACGAGTCCGCCGGCAATGTTCCGCACCATATGGTAGAGGAAGCCGTCGCCGACGACGTCGATGTCGAGGACATGGCCCCGCTCATGGAGGGTAATGGAATACATCGTCTTCACAGGATTCATGGGCGTCGTATTCTGGCCTTCAAAAGTAGAAAAATCATGCGTCCCCAAGAGGATGGCCGCCCCTTCCCGCATGGCCTGCCGGTCCAGGGGCTTGCGGATGAACCAGGCATAGCGCAGGAGAAAGGGGTCATGCATGCGGTTGTTGTCGATGGAATAGCGGTAATGCTTGCCCACATTATCGTGGCGGACGCTGAAGCGGTCGGGCATTTCCCGGGCCGACAGGACGGCAATTTCCGGCGGCAGATAGCCTTTCATGGCATAGGGAATCTTTTCCGTCGGAATCGATCCCTGACCATAGAAATTGACGACCTGGCCGCGGGCGTGGACACCGGCATCCGTGCGGGCGGCGCCATAAATCGTAATAGGCGTCTGGAAAATAGCCGACAAGCCCTGTTCGATGCAGCCCTGGATCGACTCGGCGTTGGTCTGGCGCTGGAAGCCGTGGAAATCCGTACCGTCATAGGCGACGACGAGGCAGATATTCTTCTTCATCATAACCACCGCATAGCGGCCAGGACGGCCGTGACGATCAGGACAGCCGCCATGGCGATGCCGTCCCGATAGGTATAGGACAATTCATTCATCCGCGTCCGCCCTTCACCGCCACGGTAGCAGCGGGCTTCCATGGCTGTCGCCAGGTCATCGGCCCGGCGGAAGGCGCTGACGAAGAGCGGTACCAGCAGGGGAATCATGTTCTTGCCGCGCTGCAAGAGGCTGCCGCTGGTAAAATTGGCACCCCGCGCCGTCTGGGCCTTCATGATGCGGTCCGTTTCTTCCAAAAGGGTCGGGATGAAGCGCAGGGCAATGGTCATCATCATGGCCAGTTCGTGAGCCGGCACACCGATACGCTTAAAGGGATTGAGCAGGTGTTCGATGCCGTCGGTCAGGACGATAGGCGACGTCGTATACGTCAACAGCGACGAAAAGACGATGAGGAAGACCAGGCGGGCCGTCATGAGGGCCCCTTGATACAGGCCTTCTTTGGTGATGTGGAAAATGCCGTACTGCCAGAGGACATCGCCTGGCGTCGTGAAGATATGGACGCCCATGGTGAAAATGATGATGACCCACAAGGGCTTCAGCGACTTGACGATGAACTTCGCCGGCAGGCGGGAAATGGCGAAATTCAAGGCCATGAAGGCCGTGACGATGGCATAGGATGCCAGGGAATGGGCAAAAAAGATGGCGACGATGAAGATCATCGTAGCGACGATCTTGATGCGCGGATCGAGTTTATGCAAAAAAGACGTGCCAGGAAAATACTGGCCCAAAGTAATATCAGTGAGCATGGCCCTTGCCTCCTTTCAGGCAGTCAAAAATAGCCTGTGCCCCTTCTTCGACCGTCCGTACCCGGTCGTCGACGGCAAAGCCCCGGCCCTGGAGATATTGGAGGACACCCGTTACAGGCGGCACGGACACGCCGGCATCGTGCAGGGCCTGCTGCTGAGTCGCAAAGATGTCCAGCGGTTCGCCGTCGAGGACGATATGGCCGTGGGACAAGACCAGGAGGCGGCTGGCCAGGCGAGAAATATCGTCCATATTGTGCGATACCAAGATGACGGTAATGCCCTTTTCCTGGTGCCAGCGCTGGATTTCCGAAAAGATTTCCCGCCGGCCGATAGGATCCAGGCCGGCTGACGGTTCGTCCAGGATGAGATACGACGGATGGATAGCGATGACGCCAGCAATGGCGACGCGGCGCATCTGGCCGCCACTCAGGCGGAACGGCGAACGGTCGGCATAAGTCTTATAGTCGAGGCCGACGAAATCCATGGCTTCTTTGACCCGTTCCGTGATTTCTTCTTCGCTCAGGCCGAAATTGCGCGGCCCGAAGGCGATGTCTTTGGCAATAGTTTCTTCAAAGAGCTGATACTCCGGATACTGGAAGACCATACCGACTTTATGGCGCACGGCCATGGCTTCTTTCGTCTTCTTGCCGATATCCGTCCCGTCGACGGTCACCGTTCCGGAAGTCGGCTTGATGAGGCCGTTGAGGATCTGGACCAGCGTCGACTTGCCCGAGCCGGTATGACCGATGATGCCGACGAATTCCCCTTCATGGATTTCGACATCTGTATCGTAGAGGGCCGTCTTTTCAAAAGGCGTCCCGATGCCGTAGCTATAGGTCACGTTGCTTAACTTAATTGACATAATGCATCTCCTAATTCTTCCTCGGTAATGATGGAGTCCGGCAGGTCGAGGCCTTTCTGGCGCAGCCGTTCGGCCAGTTCCGCCGCTACTGGTACGTCGAGGCCCATGGCCTTCAGCTCTTTGACGTGCGTAAAGACGTCACGCGGCGCCCCGTCCATCTTCAGTTCGGCCCGGTCGACGACGACGACCCGGTCGGCCTGGACGGCTTCTTCCATGAAATGGGTGATGATGATGACGGTAATGCCTTCGTCATGAAGCTGGTGGAGCGTATCCATGACTTCCTTGCGGCCGACAGGGTCGAGCATGGCCGTCGGTTCGTCGAGGACGATGCAGTCGCACTGCATGGCCAGGATACCGGCAATGGCGACGCGCTGTTTCTGGCCGCCGCTCAGGAGGTGCGGTCCGTGCTTGGCATAAATGGTCATGTTGACGCGGCGCAGGGCATCGCTGACGCGGGTCTTGATCTCGTCCGACGGGACGCCGAGGTTTTCCGGGCCAAAGGCCACGTCTTCTTCGACGACGGCGGCGACAATCTGGTTATCCGGATTCTGGAAGACCATGCCGACGTGCTGGCGTATCTTCCAGATATTGTCGGGGTCATCGGTCCGCATGCCGCAGACTTCACACGTGCCGGACGTCGGCGTCAGGAGGACGTTGAAATGCTTGGCCAGCGTCGACTTGCCCGAACCGTTGGTCCCGATGATGGCGACGAACTCGCCCTTGCCGATTTCCAGGGAAATATCCTTCAAAGCATAGACCACCTTGCCGTCTTCGTCTTCATAGGTATGGCTGAGATGATCCGTTTTTATCATAGGTTCTGTCATACTGCACTCCTTAGTTATTAGTGATTAAAAAATCCGACTTCCGATCTGATAGACGACGAAGGTCAGGACCCAGGCAACGGCAATCTGGAAACAGACGGAGAAAGCCGTCCACTTCCAGCTGTGCGATTCGGCGTGGATCGTGGCTATCGTGGCGGCACAGGGAATATAGAGCAGCGAGAAGAGCATCATGCAGTAGGCATTGAGCTGAGTAAAGCCGCCTTGGCTCATCATAGAGGCCAAAGCCGCCAGGGCTGCCGGAGAATTGATGTTGACGCCATCGAAGAGGACGGCGAAACTGGATACGACGACTTCCTTGGCCGAAATGCCGGCGATGAGGGCCAGACAGATCTGCCAGTACCCCAGGCCGATGGGCGCAAAGAAAGGCACGATGGCCTTGCCGATGATGGCCCCGAAACTGTTGGCCATATCGCCATAGCCGGCAGGGCCGAAGTTGAGGATGAACCACATGAGGATGGAAGCGGCAAAGATGACTGTACCGGCACGGCTCAGATAATCTTTGATCTTTTCCCAGACATAGACGTAGACCGTATGGGCACTGGGCCGCTTATATTCCGGCAGCTCGATGAGCAGGTCGTTTTCCTTTTTCTCATGACTGAAGAGATTCATCGCCTTCAGGGCTGCCAGGGCGACGACGATGCCGATGAGGTACATGGAATAGGCGACGATCATGGCATTGTGCGGGAAGAACATGCCCGAAAAGAGGATATAAATGGGCAGGCGGGCACTGCAGGACATGAAAGGCGTAACCAGCATCGTCCGATAGCGGTCGCGTTTATCCTCCAGAGCACGCGACGCCATGATGGCCGGCACACTGCAGCCAAAGCCGAGGATCATGGGGATGAAGGCCCGGCCCGACAAACCCAAACGGTTCATGATATCGTTCATGACATAGGCCACGCGGGACATGTAACCGCTGTCTTCCAGGATGGCCAGGGCAAAGAAGAGAATACAGATGTTGGGCAAAAAGGTCAGGATGCCGCCGACGCCGGCGATGATGCCATCACAGACCAGGGAAACGAGCATATCGTCAGCCCCCAGCGAAGTCAGGCCGCCTTCAGCTAGGGCCGATAAAGTATCAATGGAGCCCTGGAAGGAATCCTGGACCATATCGCCGATGAAGAAAGTCAGGAAAAAGACGATGGCCATGATGGCCAGGAAGATGGGGATGCCCAGCCATTTATCGGTCAAGTAGCGGTCGACGGAATCCGTTGCCGCTGCTTTCGACGCCTGGTTGACGACGACTTCATGGATGATTTCTTCGATGAAGGCATATTTTTCGGTGATGATATCCGTTTCATAACTGCGGTCCAGGACGTGATGGACGTCGTCGACGGGATACTTGGCCGTAATTTCCGGGTCCCTTTCGAGGAGCTTCAGCGCATGCCAGCGGTGATTGTACAAATCGGGATATTTGTCATGCAGGAGCTGGCGCACGGCGTCGATGCGGTCTTCCATGGCGTCGCTGTAGACCATGGCGAATTCACTGTGATGATTATGCTGATGATGGGTATGGTCTGAATGGTTGTGGATGAGCCGGTCCGGATGGACGTGGTCCTTGTGGTGCACGGCCGCATGGAGCAGGACGCTCAGGCCGCGGCGCTTCAGGGCCGATACGGGGATGACCGGCACGCCGAGCATTTCCGGCAGGCGGTGCAAGTCGATTTCCATGCCCCGCTTTTCGACGATGTCCATCATGTTCAAGGCGACGACGACGGGTTTCCCCAGTTCCAGGAGCTGCAAGGTCAGGTAGAGATTGCGTTCCAGCGCCGACGCGTCGATGACATCGACGATGACGTCGACATCGTCACTGAGGATAAAATTCCGCGAAACCTGTTCTTCCATGGTGTACGACGTCAAGCTGTACGTCCCGGGCAGGTCGACGAGATGAATGTGATAGCCGTGGGCATTGATGGCGCCTTCAACTTTTTCGACGGTAACGCCGGGCCAGTTGGCGACCTTGAGGTTGGCCCCCGTATAGGCGTTGAACAGCGTCGTCTTGCCGCAGTTCGGATTGCCGATGAAAGCGACGGTCATTTCCTTTTTTTCAGCCTTGACCGGTGCCTTCTGGACCTGCGGCTGGCCAGCCTTTATTTTTACTTCGCTAGTCATGGTCTTTCCCCCTTATGCCGATATGCGACGAAATGCCCTTGCCCAAGGCCAGGCGGGTGCTGCGCATCTTGATGATGACCGTCCCTTCGTTCTTATTATTGAGCACGGAGATTTCCGTCCCTTCAATCATGCCCAGGGCCTGGAGGCGCTTTTCCGTCTGGTCCGGCAAATCCAATGTTTCGATGATATAGTCGTGTCCGATTTTTCCTTCTGCTAAGGTCATGCTGCCGCCCCCTATCGTGCCCGTTCCGGACCGTAAGCGTTATCGCCGGACGTCCCCTTGACCGTGAACAAGCCTAAATAGGATACAGCCATGATTGACTGAGCTGCCGTCGCCGCCGTATCCTGTCCCAGGACGGGCAGGACATAGCTGGCCAGGTAACAAATGAAGGGAACGGCAAACATGAGGCCGGGCTTATTGATGTCGTGACAGCGCCGGACGCCCAGGGAAATCTGGGACCAAATAGCCGGAATGGACAGCAGGACGAAGATGATACCGAAGATGATGGCATATTCCATATGATTGATTAAAATAGATTCGACGATCTTGCTGTAGAGGATGATGGAAAACATGAACTGGGCGAACATCAAGATCAGCGTCCGGAAAATAAAAGGCCGGCGCTGGATGCGGCCGGTAAAGCGGAAATACTTGGCCTTCAGATCGGCAAAGTCGCGGAAACTGACCAGGCTGTTTTCACTGCCCGGACCGACAGGCATGGCAAAGCCGCGATGGATACGTGCCGATTGGCGGGACCGCTTCTTCAATTTAATTTTTTGATTGCGTTGAGACACAACGATTACCTCCTATAAAATACTCTTAGTATTATCCTACTATATTCATGGCCTCGATTCAATTCATTTCCGGCAAAATATGCTATAATAGAAAAAATTACTTCAAGGAGGTCCTTATGGAATCTACTGTCTTTACGAATCTGCGCGGCTCTGAAGGAGCCCTGACCTTTAATTTTTTCTGTGAATCCCTGATTACGTCGCTCCACACCTTGACGCACGTCATGGAAGACGCCGGCCTTGCCGTTCCGGACAACGTCGGCGACATTGCCGATGCCTTGGGAGAAATGGGCAGCCACCTCATGGAAGACTACCAGCGCGGCGAGCTCGACTTAGGCCGCTTTAAAGATGAAATCCTCGACTTCTACGACCTCAACTTCGCCGTCAACGACGCCCTGGCCTCGGCCATCATGAGCCATGACGACCTGCAGTATTACTACTACGTCTATATGCAGGGCCTGTACATCTTCTTCCCCAACATGATGGAAGCCTTCAACGCCGACATCGACGACGCCAAAATCATCCCCTTCCTGGACAAACTGGCCAACGAATTCCGCCAACTCGCCGGCAGCGGATCGTGATGGCGCCTGCGGGCGCCCGTGATTCGTGGTTGCGGCCTCCGGCCTAGTGGCTCGTGACTGCGGCCTCCGGCCTAGTGGTTCGTGGTTGCGGCCTGTGGCCTAGTGGTTCGTGGCTGCGGCCTGCGGCCTAGTGGTTCGTGGCTGCGGCCTCTGGCCTAGTGGTTCGTGGCTGCGGCCTGCGGCCTAGTGGCTCGTGGCTGCGGCCTTCATGGCCGCATCGTAGGGGCCGTCCCAAAGGGCGGCCCGTTGTGGGAATCCCGCCATCGGCATCCGTAGAGGCGACCACGTGGGGCGCCCGTTGTGGGAATCCCGCCATCGGCATCCGTAGGGGCGACCTCGTGGGGCGCCCGTTGTGGGAATCCCGCCATCGGCATCCGTAGGGGCGACCTCGTGGGGCGCCCGTTGTGAAAATCACTCTACCTGATTCAAAAAAAGGGGGCTGTCGTACGTACGACAGCCCCCTTTTTAGGGGTTAGCAGCTAGTGGCTAGTGGTTAGGGGATGGCTTTAAATTTAAAGGTTTTCTCTGAAAACTACAAGCTCCGTACTACAAACCATACTCGCATGATGGCAGGCCAACGCCCTACAGGATGAAGAAGTAGACGAAGGAAATGACGGCTACGACGAAACGGTAGTAGGCAAAGGATGCCAGCGTCGACTTGTTCATGAATTTCAGGAACCAGAGGACCGAGATGTAGGCGACGATGAAGGCCGTAATGAAGCCGATGACGATCATGACCAGGTCGTTGCCGCTGAGGTCGCTCAGGCTCTTCAAGAGGTCGTAGAAACAGGCGACGATCATGACCGGTACGGCGATGATGAAGGAAAAGTCAGCTGCTGCTTTCCGGCTGAGGCCCAGGAAAAGGCCGCCGGCAATGGTCGAACCGGAACGTGAAAAGCCGGGCCATAAGGCCAGGATCTGGAACATGCCCGTCAGGAAGGCCTGGGCAATAGTCATCTTTTCGACGTCGTTACAGACCGTCTTGGTATGGGACTTTTCAGCGACGAGCATGAAGATACCACCGATGATGAGGCCGATGATGACCGTCCCTGACGAAAAGAGATAGGTCTTGATGGCGTGGTGGGCCAGATAGCCAATGCCCATGACCGGCACGATGCCGGCTGCGACGTGGGCCAGGGTCAGGCCCGTATCGGTGCGGAACCAGTTTTCCCGGCGGAAGAGGTCCCAGCAGCGGTACTGATGGAGCATGCGGATGAACTTCTCTTTATAGATGACGATGACCGACAAGATAGCGCCGAGCTGGATGAAGACTTCAAAGACGCTGGCCCGGGGACCGGTAAAGCCGAGCATATCGCCGACGAGAATCATATGGCCTGTCGATGAGACTGGCAAATATTCCGTGACCCCTTCGACGATACCCAGGATGACGGCAATAATATAATCACTCATGTTTTTAACTCCTTTTCGCTGAATACCTGATGAAATGTTTACAACAATACTAGAAAGTATACCACAATGGCGGGTAAAAAAAAAGTGCTGCCGCGCAAAGAGCTTTTCTTTGCGGGACAGCACTCATTCTAACAAGTATCTATGAAAAAACGATTGCGAAAAAATAACGAATCTTTAAATTACGCCTATTTTTATTCGTCGAGGCAAATGACGTGATTCGGGTTATCGATGACGAATTTAGCATATTTCGGATCGCCATTGTGTTCAAAATACAAAGTATTGCCTTCCAGGCTGCCGCGCCAGCTGACGATGATCGGGCATTCGTGGCTCAACTTCTTCAGCATCGCTACGGGGTCGAGGTTCAGGATCGGTGCGAACAGGAATTCAACATTATCAATCATGACAACACGGGCATTGAGACGATGAATGGCTGCCGACACCAGGGCAATGGCCTTATCCGGGCGGTCAGCGCGGGGGATTTCCAGAAATTCGTCATCAAAGAGTTCCCGGGCTTCACAGATTTTCCAGCCATCCTGGAATGTCAGTTCACGAATCAGTCTGCTCTTGCCGGAACCGGGTCCGCCAATGAGAATCAACAATTTTTCATCGTCCTGGGCAATGTACTTCCACCGTTTTAAAACATCTGCATCTGTAACCATGAAAATCACCTTCGTTTTCTTATATTATTTATTTTATTATACCTAACTTTCATCATCAGCACTTTACAACTTTTACGCTGCCTCGGAAGTTGATGAAGCTAGTTTACACAAGGCCTGAACTAAGTCCGTTGGATTTTTTGCGGTTTGGGCCTTAGCGACCAAAGTGC
>NZ_JBKKJR010000027.1:0-29159 GCF_046614755.1 Megasphaera indica | reverse complement strand
ATAATGAATTCATCGCGTAACTCCTTTGAGATGGTGTGTTTTAGCAGATTCATTATACTTCAAAGTGTGGTTACGCGATATTTATTTGTTCAAAAAGTTGTAAACTGCTGATATATAAGTTAAATGTCCGTCCTTTTGTCCCTATATTTATACGGACTTTAAATTTAAATGTCTGCATAAAGATGTTCTGTTATACATCGGGGACATTAAAGACAATTCATTAAATGTCCGGAATTATTTTTTCGTTACAACTCCTTTTTCTATGACAAAATCATCCAATTCGTTTATATATCGACGTACAGTTTTATCCGTTATGTCAAGATAGTCAGCTATATCACTGACCATTACTTGTCCATTTATTAAACAGGCATTATAGGCATTTTCTAATTGTTGTTTTTTTTCTTCTTTTTTCTTATGACGAACATCTTGACTCTTTTGCCATGGAGCTTTATCGCAGTCTGGCGTGAGCTTTTCCAGCTCGCCGCTGTCGTCGACGCGATGGATGGGATACTCGAACCACACGTTCAAGGGCTTGAAGGGCTCGAACTCTCGGAGCGTCCCTTCGATGCGCCAGGCCGTGCCAGGCAGGCCGACCTGGTCCGACGTGTTCAGCTGAATCATGTCCAGCAGGGCGTCAGCATCGCGGGCGAAGACGCCGGAGCCGCTGGCCCGGTCCATGGACCGCTTGCTGCCCTGGGCGCCCTTGCTGTGATGGTGGCAGTAGATGACGGCGCAGTTCAGCTCGGTGCAGACCTTGTCGAACTGATTGCAGAAGTGGGCCATCTGGTCGGCGCTGTTTTCGTCGCCTGTGATAATCTTATAAATCGGGTCGATGATGATGGCCGTGTAGTTCTTCTTGGATGCCCGACGGATGAGCTTCGGCGCCAGCTTGTCCATAGGGATGGATTTGCCGCGCAGTTCCCAAATGTCGATATTGGCAATGTTGTTGGCCGGCCACCCCAGGGCGTCATATACGTCCTTGAAGCGGTGCAGACAGCTCGGCCGGTCCAGTTCCAGGTTGACGTACAGGACGCGCCCCTGGGAGCAGTACCAGTTGAGCCACTTCCGACCTTCGGCGATAGCAATGGCCATCTCGATGAGGGCGAAGGACTTGCCGGCTTTTGAGGGGCCTGCCAGCATCATCTTGTGCCCTTTCCGCAGCACGCCCTCAATAAGTGACGGCGATAGCGGCGGCAGGTCGTTCCATACGTCTTTCAGGCTTTCTGGCTCCGGCAGGTCGTCGTTGACGGCCTCGATCCATTCGCGCCATTCCACGAAATTTTCCTTGCCCAGGTTGGTGTCGATGAGATACTGTTTCTTGCCATCCCGAATAACGCCAGGCATCCGGGACAATCGGGACGGGTTCCGGTTCTGCGTGTCGATGGCCAGGCCGTTCTTGCGGCAGATGGCATAGAGGTAGTCGACGCGCTTCCGATATTCTTCATAGTTGCCGGCATCGATGTGGACGATGGCATGAACGCTTTTCCCGCCGCTGTAGACCAGGCAGGCAACGGGCAGTTCCAGCTGTCGGATGATTTCGTTCTGCTTTTCCAGCTCCATCGAGTCGGACTCGACCAGGGCGAAGCGGAAGTCCGTCACGTTTTCGTTACGGACGCCTTTGCCGTCCAGCGGATTGAACCGGATCCAGGCGCCGACCTTGGGGTTGTAGTCCCCCAGGACGGCGCCCAGGTCCCCGTCACAGACTGTCAGCTCTTCGATGAGTTCCCCTGCAGTACGACCATAGTTCCCCTTATTCGGCAGGAACTTCCCATCTTTTTCCCAAGAGCTCGTTACATAGCCGACGTAGTCGGTACTATCGAACAGGGTTGAAAGATACTTGATAAGGTCTTTGACCGGGTCCCAGTTATCGCCGGGGGCTTCCAGTTCACGGCCTTCTACCCAGTTCTTGTCGACGACGACCTGATCATCCCGTTCGGGAATCATGTCGTCCCAGTCATAGGCGATGTCGGGGCCGGCTGATGAGGTCCAGCCGCCCCGCTTCGCCATGTCGACAATCGTAGCACCGGTAACTAAAGACGTAGCGTTATTGTCAAAAGTGTTCCACTTCCGGACACATTCGCCGGAATGATACCGGCCAGCGTCGCGAAGGCTCCATGTATCCCAGTCGGCGACGCTGTAGCCTTCGAGTTTTAACGCCATGCCTACATTTACCCACTCCTGATAGGTGCAGAACGACGGGTCAATATAGTCCAGGAGGGGTATGAGATTGATGTTTTCCAATATGCCCGCCCTCCTTTATTCTGGCTGGTACGTCGCCGGGATGATACCGGCCGGCATCCGCCAGCCAGCAGCGGCAATGCGGCCAATGAGCTTAGACGCCGCTGCAAAGGACCAGGTGCCGACATGCCGAAAGCCGCGGGCCTCCAACAGCCGGATTTGCCGAGCCGTCGCAAGTCCCAGCTCCTTGCGCTTGATGAGCCGGTCCAGTAACAGCTTGGCCTTGCCGGCGTTTTCGATTTCATCGGGGAAGATGCCGAACTTTTCCAGGGCCTTCAGCTGCTTGTCCGATGCCGGCATCATTTCCCAACCAAATGAAGGCACGTAATCTGCCAGGTCTTGCGCCTGGATGGACATTTCAAACTGCAGCGGATCTACCAGTTTCCGCTTGCGCTTCTTCATGGCTGCTAGCTTTTCTGCCAGGGCGGCTTCCCGGTCGGCGACGACGTCTTCTGCCGCTTCCTTTTCCAGGACTTCCAGGTCTGTTGGCTCGCCAGACTCGTTGAGCTTTTCCGTCATCTTCTTGGCCACGTCTTCCGTTTCGGCGATGAGGCAGGCCGGGCGGCACAGCTCGTGCTTTTCCGTATTCCACAAGAAGTCGAGGAGCAGCACTTCTTTCTTGCCTGGGAAAAGCCGCGTGCCGCGCCCGACCATCTGGCTGTACAGGCTGCGGCTCTTCGTGGCCCGCAGGACAATAACGCAGTCTACAGATGGGCAGTCCCAGCCTTCCGTCAGCAGCATGGAGTTACAGAGGACGTTGTATTTGCCGGCATCAAAGTCGGCCAGGACCTGCGCCCGGTCTTCACTGTTGCCATTGACTTCGGCGGCCCGGAAGCCGGCTTCATTCAGGATGTCACAGAACTTCTGGCTTGTCGCAACGAGCGGCAAGAAGACGACGGTCTTGCGGTCCTTGCAGTAGGTCTGCATTTCCCTGGCAATCTGGCCAAGATATGGGTCCAGTGCCGTCCCCAGTTCACCGGCTTTATAGTCGCCGGCCGAAAAACCGACGCCGGAAATATCGATCTGTAACGGGATCGTCTGGGCCACGATACGGCAGAGGTAGCCTTCTTTGATGGCCTGGACTAAGCTGTATTCGTAAGCAAGGCTATCGTAGTAGCTCCCCAGATTACGCATATCGGCCCTGTCCGGCGTGGCCGTGACGCCTAAGACCTTGGCATCGCCGAAATACTGCAAGATGCGCTGATAGCTGTCTGAAACGCTGTGATGGGCTTCGTCGATGATGATTGTATCGAAGTAGTCTGCCGCGAATTGATGCAGCCGCTTTTCCCGTGTCAGCGTCTGGACACTGCCGACGACGATGCGCCGCCAGGACCCGATGCAGGTCTGTTCGGCTTTTTCCACGGCACTTTTCAGCCCCGTAGCTTTCTCAATCTTATCGCTGGCCTGCTCCAGCAGTTCGCCGCGATGGGCCATGATAAGGACCCGTTCGCCGACCCGGACCCGGTCCTCAGCGATTTTGGCGAAGACAATGGTCTTGCCACAATTATGGGTGATTGTAAAATCATCTAATAAATAACGGTTGTCTCCATCAACAGTAAAGCCGATGTATGCGCCTGTCCCAATGGGTTCCACAGTGAACCCGGTAACAAGAACATTTTTCTTTTGTTTTCGTGGAGTAGCCATTTTTCGCTGAACTTTCATAGGAATTTTATCGCAGTTCCCACTAATACTGACCCGGTAGTATGTTCCTACAAAATTATTGCATCCCTTTTTACAGGGTGTAACATAGGCCGCGAGCCCAACCGATCTACACATAAAGGCTAAATCATTAGAAAGGCGTTCGGATTTAGAAATAAAATCATAGCCGTTACATGTAAGGTGGCCATCGCTATCTAACAATCCAGCAATGATGTTGAGACGTACAGCTATAGGACCCGTTTTATATATATCAGGCACTTGTTTTGTAGCAGAAGTTTCCCCTCTTAAGCCTAAATCTTTCAAAGAACGAATAAAGGCGGAGCGAGTGTATGCTTTTTTACTGGCAAAAATATAGGTTGTCGCCTTCCCGGCAGGTTCTGTACGAATCCGCAAATCCAATAATTCTGCTTGTTGGTGAATGACATTTACTACTTCAGCATCCATTGTTGTAATACTGACAGAGGCTCCATTCAAACTGCCATCTCCTAATAATATTCCCAAGAAATAAGGATCAATAGGATAATCGGCTTGATGAGAATGATAGAAAGTAATGGCATCTGCTCGAATCAGTTTGTGGATATTTTTTTTCCACTTGCTCCAGGTAAGCCATTCTTTTACAGAAACATCAATAATTTCACCACCATGTTTTTCACTTGGATATACAGGATGATTCGATTCTTTGGTTCGTTTTAACGTCAGCATATGATTTTCATCTACGACGAAAGGTTTGCCTTTTACCGGGCAAATTTTATACAAATATCCTTCTCCGCGGATGATTTGAAGGATATGCCGGGGAGTACCATCGCTCCCCAATAGGCAATCTTTTAGCTGGACATCTTCCACCATTTTAATGCTTCCATTCGCTAACAATACTGTTTCTCCGATGGCATGGCATCCTGTTGGTAGGACCAGGAGTGTTTTGGTATAGCCGCTGTCCCATTCATGCAGGACGGCCTGTTCGGCCTCCTGCTGATAGGGACGCAGCGTGACGTCGCTGCTCATTTAGAACGCCCCCTGTGTGTAAGCAGGACGCTGTGCCGGCTGACTCTGCGGCTGTGAAGCCTTGGGAGCTGCCGTCTTGTCGTAGAAGCGTTTCACATCGTTGTAGTCTTTCCCGTTGTACTTGCGGACACTGACCTGCATACGGCCTGTGGCTCCGATGAGCTGATTCCAGGCAATCCGGAAATGGCCATCGCCACGCTGCATCATACCGACAGCGCAGGCGAAGTTAGTCAGCTGCCATTCACTTTTGGAGTGCAGGAAGAGATTCTGGCGGATGCGTCCTTTCGTGCCGTCTGGCGTCTGTACTTCGTACGTCAGCTTGGCCATCGGGCAGGGCGGCATCTTGTCGCTGCCGTCGAAGTGGGCCCGCTCAAAATCAACGATCGTAAAATCATAATCACCAGGAGGGACGATTTGAAACGAGTCTTCCACTTCGGTAAATTCATCATCCCAACTAAATGCGCGTTCTTCTGTCATTGTCATTACCTCCTAATCAAAACATTAAAACGGAACTTTCTTTAATTGATTGATAACTTGCAACATTTGCGGAAAAGCCGCTACCAGGCACCCCATGACGAAGTCTTCCGGGTAATTTGCAATCGGCATGTCTGCCGGGAAATATCCTTTGTACGCTACGGCCTGTTGAATGTCCCGGGCTGTAACGTTATTGGCGGCCATGAGATCCGCCAGGGCCTGGGGAATGTCTTCTTCGTTCGCCTGGACGTCGGATTGTTCGGCTTCTGCTCGGGCAGGTGGCTTCGGCGATTCTTTTGGCGGATCCGGTGCTTTGGGAGCTGGTTCCGGTTCAGCAGGCGTTGGCTGCGGGGTCACTTGGTTCATGACGGGGATGCAGTTGGCGATTTCCTGGTAATCAAAGGGCAGTTCTTCGGCCAGCCCATGCCGGTTTTTAGCATCCCAGCATGGGTTGTGTGCCGTATACATGACCCGCTTGCCACCGCTGACTTTCTTCTTGTTATCCTTCGTCGTGATGACGATTTCCTTGTAATTCACGAAGAGAACCATGTCCGCCCATTCCTTGGCCAGGGCGGCACACTGGTTGCCGGCCTTTTGCCCCAGTTTCAGCTCATACCGGTCGTATGCCCCCGTTTCTTCGGGAAGCTCGAACTTGCGGATAATACTGTGAGCCGTCAGGACGACATTCATGCCGGCGTCAATTAAATCCGACAAGCTGTCTAAGAGCCGCCCAAATTCTTCTTTGACGTAGGTGTAGCCCTTGCCATACCCAAAGTCTTCAATGCCTACCTTCCCATTGGACTGGCAGACAGCTTCTTCGCAGAGCCGTTCAGCCCAGTCCGCTGTATCGATGACCAGGGTATGGTAGCCCATCGTATCTCCCTTGAGGTCCTTGATATACTGCTTGAGCATCTGCCAGGACGTCGGCCTGGGCAGGCGGTCTACTTCGAGGTGCGACGTGCTGCCTTCCGTGTCGATGAACAGGGGTTTGGGGAATTGCGCGGCAAACGTTGACTTGCCGATACCTTCCGGGCCGTAGATGACGACTTTCTGAGGCTTTATGATTTTCCCTGAGATGATCTTCATGATTTACTCCTTTCTAAAACGTACCAGGCGTCCATTTCGGCGTTTCTGCTTCCGGCGCCGGCTGCGGGACTTCTTGCGGACGGTCTTCTTTGATGTATCCATCTTCGATGATGATACTGCAGGTGTCATCAGTCCCGACGCGGGTAGCGATGACCTGTAGCCCTTCCCCTTCCAGCCATTGGCCGAAGGCGGCCAGGGTTTCCGGGTCCATCTGTTCCAACTTATCCATAAGGACAAAGCCGCAGTCCGGGTTGAGCTTGCGAACGATGGCAGTCGCTACCTGCAGCTGTTCTGCACCGCTCATGCAGTCCCACTTCTGACCGTTATATGTCAGCTCGCCATCCTGGACCGACAGCCCTGGCAGGGGCATGTCTGCCGAATCCAACAGCTTCATCCGCTGTTCTTTCACGGATTCAATCTGCTGGGTCAGATCGCCGTACTGGCCGGCCAGCTCATCGGCTTCGGCCTGGACCCGGTTCTTTTCGGCATTCGCCCGGACCTTGGTGTTGATGGCGTCAATATTGGCGATGTCCTGTTCTAGTTCGACCGTACTTTCATCTTGCCAGTTCGCTGAAGCCGTTTCAGCGCTGTTGATGTCAGCCGTGACGGCGGTACGTTCATTGATAAGCGCTTTCTTCTTGGCCGCCAGTTCATCCATTTTTTCATCAATCTCATCCAGTTCAACATCAATGCAGGTCTGCTGATCTTTTAAACTTTCCAGCATATCCCGCTTGCGCTGGTTGTCGGCATTCTTGGCCAGGATGGCCTGCTGACGCTTGATGAGGTCAGACGCGCTGACCGGTTCTGCCGGCGCATCGGGATACCAGGCCAGTTCTTCCGCGTGCTTCTTCTTGCGGTCAGCAATCCGGCCGACTTCCAGGCGCTGATTGTACAGTGACTTTTCCTGGCGGTCTAAAACGGCCAGCTGGTCCCCGACGCCGATAATCTGTAAGAGCGTTTCGGCCTTTTCATCGTTCCGGGCATCCATGAATTTCGGCAGGTTCAGGGCAAGTTTTTCGATGAAGCTGTCTAAGAGCTGCTGGCCGGCTTTCTGCCCTGACGGGTCGATGACATGAAGGGCCGAAGACTTACCCTTGCGTTCCACTACCATGCCGTTGCTGAGTTCGATGTGGATAGACGGCGGAGCGGCGCTGCCAATACGCTGCGATTCGGACGGCTTGAGTTTGTTGCCACCCAGTGCCCAGGCAATGGCATCCAATACGGAAGTCTTGCCCTGGCCATTCCGGCCGCCGATGACGGTCAAACCGTTTTCCATCGGCGTCAGCGTAACGGCCTTGACGCGCTTCACATTTTCAATTTCTAACTGTCTGATTTTTACTGACATATCTCTCATCCTTTCTTATGTCTAACTGTTAAAGATGCGCGGTAATTAGCACCACTTTTTCTCTGATTTCCCTGATGGTATCAGGGTTTATTGTAGTTACAGAACTATGCATTGTATCCTGTATTAAAAACAATGTCAGTTCTTCAAATGCATGAATAATTTTTTCTTTATTCTGATTTTGCAGTTCCATAAGTTACCTCCATCTGGTATAATAAATTTGAGTATTTTGGTATGTGGCTGTTGTCGGCGTTTGCCGGCAGCAGCCATTTTTTTAGTATCTGATGACCAGGCGCTGGCCTGGTTTTAACGTTGGGTTCGGACCCAGGTCATTGTTGACCTGAATCTGGTAGATGACCTCCCGGATATCCTGGCCGGTCTTGTCGGCTACAGGGCCAGCGATTTCCCACAGCGTTTCGTCTGTATCGACGACGTGGATGATAGCTGTGTCGTTCGCAATGGTTTCGGCCTGGGACCAGGGCGTCGTACTGCCGATATACAGCCCGACCCCGAAAGCGGCCACGATGGCCATCGCACTCCGGACGGCCCGGAAACGCGGCTTACGCTTTGGCCTGGTCAACCCATGTTCGTAAATCTTCATGGTCTTCATTCGACTTTCTCCTTTCTTCGTATTCAAATTGGCTCATATTCGCCGACAGCTGGCTGATGAAGGTCCGGCACCGTTCCAGCTCTTTCTGGGTACGTGCCAGCTCATCTTGGAGCCGCCGCCATTCAAATGGGCTGTGCATCCAATCAGATGAGTCCATGCCTTCGAGCTCAAGGATATTTTTCATGCTGTACTTGACCCCAGGGAGCTTGAGCCGTTTCAGCAGGCCGTCCTGCTCCATCTTGGTGATGGCGGTCCGGCTCAAATCCCAGCGCTCCATGAGCTCGTTCATCGAGATAACCGGCTTCATATGATTCCCTCCTTTCGCCTTATCCCTCAGTCATGCTATGATTAGCAGGAAGGGAGGTGTTGTTTATGTGTACCTATATCGTAAATGCTGCGGCCAGCATCCAAGCTTTTTTGCTTTCTGATTCCGGCTTGACGCTGAACAGCGTCGTGACGTTCCTGCTGGCCTGTCTGTCTATCTTCTATTACCGGCGTTTCCTGCCGGATGTAGAATTAGTTCATTTCCGGTACGTCTGGCTGGATCACCGCTATCTGGACGTCCGTGTAACCATCGTCAATGATTTCCAGAGCGCCGATAAAGTGAAAACTGTATACCTGGGCCTGCCGGATAATACGCGGCTGATGCCGCTGCCCGAAGCCATCCTCAAGGAAATCAAGGTCTCTGAAACATCCTGGGACCTGAACCTCGACGAATTCATTGCTCTCCATCAGGATAAAGAAGCCTTCCCTTTAGTGGCCCGTTCGGGGAAACTGCTGGAGCTTCCAACCTTCCTGAAGCCCTATGAAACAGTTAAGGCCCGCTTCGTATTCGATGGGAAAACCATCGTAAACGAGGACCTGAGTCAGGTAAAGTTCATCGTTAGGCTTCCCTATCGGAAGAAGTCCGTTCCGCTCTTCAAAGCGTCTGGCTCATGACCAGGATCAGGCAATAGATCTTGAGCAGGATACCCGCCCCGAAGACCACCGCTCCGAAGAAGAGCCCGTGGTGGATGGACGCTTTCAAGAATATCAGTAATCCCACCAGCGAAAGCAGCTCTGACAATAGGTATCCGTCTTCTGGAATCATACGCATCACTCCTTTTTCTTTTCGCATCTCCCAGCATGCTATAATGGCCATGAAGGGATCGGTATCATAGGAATTTTGCCAGGTATCCAAGAAAAATTAATAAGTTTAATCCAGTCAATATTTTATTAATTTTGGTAAGTCGTTTAGCTTTCAAAATAATTTCTTTGGCTTCCGTTATTTCATCCTGAGCCATGCTTCTGCATGGCTCTTTTTCTTTGGCTTCCTTCATATTTAGTCCCTCCTTTATTTCTTTCCCCCTCCGTTGAACCATGCTATGATGAGTACGGAAGGAGGCGATTACGATGAATGATTTGAAATTAGATTCGTTATCGCAATGTGTGCTTTATCTTTTCAAAGAAAGACGCTATCTATCTCTACAACAGATTGCGTTCCTCGCAAACGCTCCAATGGAGGTATTTCCTCAAGCTATATTAGAACTATGGCATGGTGGATATATCCATTCTGATGATGACGCAAATATGGATACAATAAAAACAGACCAGGTTTTTACCATCACGCCAAAAGGCTATCTTTTTTTCGAGGAAAAAGAAAAGCAACAACGAGAACTACACGAAAATAGAATATGGAAACTAATCCCAGTCGTTATTTCATCAGTTTCTTTACTGATTGCATTTGCCTCTTTGTATATCAGCTATTTAACATATACAGCGAGACACTAAGTGCTCCGCAGGCGACTAATAGCGCTGCGATTGAAATAGCCAATACAATCAAATCAACCTTTTGCTTTTTATCCATGTCATCACTAAGCTCCTTAAATGTCTTTGAAGAAGTTCCTGAAGTATTCCTTTGCTCTATCACTGGAATTCTTCAGGAATTTTTTATACGGGAATCCGCCGACTTCCAGGTATCCGTATACTGCCGGGCCTAAATCTACGCCCGTGAAATCCATAAGCAGTTTCCCGATTCGTTTATCGTTGGTCGGTTTTGCATCATCGTTAAAGCAGTTATACTTGCAGAACCGGCATCCCGCGAACGGGGTATCCGTAAACAGGTACGACTGCAACATTCTGGCGATGCAGTGGGCATCCATTTCATCTAATTCAAGTTTCTTCTGTTCCTTCATGTTCGGTCCTCCTTTATTTCAACGAAATCAAGAATTACTCTTCAAGGTGCTCTCCAAAGCTTTATGCAAATGATTAGCTAATTGTTCAATTGATTCACAGGAAAGGTCATCAAGTGCCAGCTTGGTGGCCTTTTCTTCATATTGACGGTCAATAATGGTTTTGATGCGTCGCCATTCGTTCGCTTTTAGCCCATTTACTAATTGCAATACAATGGCCAGCTTTTCTTCGTTCGTCATGTGCTCGCCTCCTTTATGAATTTACTTTGCGTTTTGCAAAGTTTAGGGATAAAAAAACAGTAGTCGGGCTAACACGTAACTTTTTAGCAATCTTCATTCCTGTATCGAAGGACATTCGCCTTTTACCGCTTACTAGCAAGCTTACCTGTGATTCAGACAAGTGAAGAATATCGCAAAGGCTTTTTTGAGTTACTCCTTTTTCTTCCAAAAGCTCTTGCAAAGTTTGTTCCTTTTTCATTTTTTCACCTCCCTATCTTTGCATATCGCAATGTTTGATTATAGTATAGCTTTAACTTTGCATATTGTTAAGTATTAGTATTGCGTTTCATGACAATTTGCAAAGTTTTATTTTCAACATTGTACTTTGCTATTTGTAAAGTTATAATTTAAGTAAATATTACGTTTTGTAAAGGAGGGCGTTGATATGAATAGTTTCGGTGCCAAATTAAAAAGTTGTAGAAAAGATATGTCGCTGAGTCAAAGGGAATTAGGGCAAAAAATAGGCGTTGCTGAATCAACGATTTCTTTATATGAATCCAATAAGCGCTTTCCAGACGCTGAAACATTACAAAAAATATCATCGCTATTTAATGTTTCCTTGGATTATCTCCTAGGTAATGCTCCCTGTAAAAAGCCAGTTTCCCCCACAGGCCGCGGCGTCCGCATCCCGGTCCTGGGCCGCGTCGTGGCCGGCATACCCATCGAGGCCGTGCAGGAGATATTGGACTACGAAGAAATCACCCCGGAGCTTGCTGCAACAGGCGAATTTTTTGCACTGCAAGTCAAGGGTGATTCTATGTTACCAAAATTAGAGGAAGGTGATGTAGTTATTGTAAAAAAACAGGAAGATGTGGAAACAGGAGACATTGCAATTGTCCTGGTCAACGGAGACGAAGCCACCATTAAGCAGGTTAAAAAAGTTAACGGCGGCATCATGCTTTACGGCTTCAACCCAGATGTATATGAACCCCACTTCTACTCCAACCAGCAAATAGAAGAGCTGCCAGTGCGAATTTTAGGCAAAGTCATTGAAAGCCGCCGGTCATGGTAGATTACCGAGAGGAGGATATTATGGATACATCCGTTAAAGAAAGTTGGTATTTAAAGAGTGTAACAATTTGTTTAGTAATAGCTATTGGCTCATGTTTTCCTTTTGCGGCCATGCTCGCTATTCCACTGCTTCTATATAAAAGCAAAAAGAATAAAAAGACAAATCACCAGTTACAAGAAAAATTAGACAGCTTCATTCAAAAGCATGAGTATATGTTCGGTGATGCCGAAGCTAAACTCGCAAAATTAAATGAAGATATTACAAACAAAGAATTATTGAAAGCGCAGATTATTTCTGAAGCTACCACAGAAGCCGACGAACTTGTTGAAAGCAAAAAAGCTGAAATTGTTGAGCTTGATAAAAAAATAGTCAACAAGGAATCAGAAATTGATAAAATCATTAAAGATGCCAATGCTCAAGCATCTCAAAAGCTGGAAGATTCTCAACGGAAATTAGATGGGTTAGCTGAAAAGATAAAAAATAAAAAAGACATCATTGATGCGATCGTGAAAAAAGCCACCCAGGATGCACAAGCGATTGCTGACCAGCTAAACACTGAAATTCAAACTCTTCAGCATAAAAAAGAAGAGCTTTCCAACCAGCTAGTCGAAATGGATGAAGAGGCGCTCATGCAAGATTTCGCTCTTTATCATCCGATTTATGATTTCGCCCACTCGGAAAACTATAAATTTAAATTAGACGAAATCAGAGACCACCAAAAGGAAATGATAAAGAATAAAACCGCGGCCACCGGGAATCTTGACTGGACGGTAAACGGGAGCAAGTCCGAAGGCAAGAAAATGGTCCGAGATACACAAAAATTATTATTACGTGCTTTCAACAGCGAATGTGAGCATGTAACGGGGAAAGTAAAATATAATAATTTCGACTCTTGCAAAAAAAGAATCACGAACTCATACACAGCTATTACCAAGCTTGGCCGCGTCATGAATATTTCCATTAACCCAGAATATTATAATTGTAAGATTGATGAGCTGCACTTAGCCCTCGAATACCAACTGAAGAAGCAGGAAGAAAAAGAGCATCAGAGAGAGCTCCGAGAACAAGCTCGAGAAGAAGCCAAGCTGAAGAAAGAAATCGCGGAAGCAAAAAAGAAGATTGCCAAAGAAAAGGCCCATTACTCGAACGCGTTGGAAACAGCTCAAGAGCAGTTAAAAGTTACTGTAGATGCGGAAGAAAAAGCGGCTCTCCAGGAAAAAATCACCGAGTTGCAGGAACACCTATCTGACGTAAATAAAAATATGGTAGACATTGACTATCGGGAATCAAATCAAAAAGCCGGTTATGTCTACATCATTTCAAATATTGGCTCCTTCGGCAAGGACATTTATAAGATTGGCATGACTCGCCGTTTAGATCCGATGGAACGTGTCTATGAATTAGGGGATGCGTCTGTTCCTTTTAATTTTGATGTTCATGCCATGATATTCAGTGACGATGCACCGAAGCTTGAAGCCGCGCTTCATCATGCATTTGAAGATAAAAAGCTGAATATGGTAAATACCCGTCGCGAATTCTTTAAAGTTCCACTGAAACAAATCGAAAAAGTAGTGAAAGAAAATTACGATGGCACCGTTGAATTCACTGAAATTCCAAGTGCAGATCAGTATCGCGAAAGCATGAAGATGAAGCATCTGCCTGCGTAAATAGTCGCATAGCTTCAGCTCGATGGAACCGCGGATGATGGAAGGCGACGTCGTTATTGTCCGCCGGCAGGATGACGTAGACAGCGGAGACGTTGCCATCGTCCTGGTCAATGGCAACGAGGCCACCGTGAAGCGCGTCAAGAAACAGCCCGAAGGAATTACCCTCATCGCCACCAACACCAGCGTGTACGAGCCCCATTTCTACTCCAACAAAGAAATCGCCGACCTTCCAGTCCGTATCCTCGGCAGAGTCGTTGAGCTTCGGGGGAAGATGTAATATAGGAAAGGATGTTTTCTCATGAATGAAAGAATAGAAAATTTAGAAGAAAAACTTATTGAAAAAAGCAAGGAAGCTTTTATCGTAGCCATAGAATTGTATAACAAGCCCACTATCAAATATAGAGTCGAAGGTTTTTCCTTCTTTATATGTAACGCCTGGGAACTGATGTTAAAAGCATATCTTATCCAGACTAAAGGTGAACGCAGTATATATTATTCAGACGATAGAAAACGTACCATTTCGCTATCTAACTGTATTGAAAAGGTATTTACTAATAAAAAGGATCCTTTGCGAATGAACCTGGAACAAATCATCGAGCTCCGTAATACCAGCACCCATTTCATTACTTCAGAGTATGAACAAATATACGTCCCGTTTTTCCAGTCTTGTATTTTGAATTATTCCAACAAGATGCTCGAATTCTTCAAAATTGATATTACAGAAAATATCCCAGCAAACTTTCTGACATTATCTGTAAAGCTTTCCCCAATCAACCCGGAAGAAATACAGGCTCGATACCCAGAACCAATTGCCGTAAAGCTGCTGCAGACGGTCAAACGCATTAATGATTCAATGCCAGCTGAGGGGAATGATAAATATGCAGTCCTGATAAAGCACGATATCTATATTACAAAGAAAACTGATTTAGCTACGGCTTCCATAAGAATCACTAAAGACGCTGAAAAAGCTGCCTTTATTTTAAAAGAGACTAAGGATATGCAAAGGTCCTGTCCCTATCGTCGGGCTAAGTGTATCGAGCTAATCAATAAACGATTGAAAAGTGGTCATATTAATTTCATAAATCCCACAAAAGCTCCTTCTGACGAAAAATATCACACATTTAATACTAGTCATTTTGACCTTATAGTAAGATTCTATCAGATTAAAGAAAATCCAAAGTACTGTTATAAGTATGACAGAAGTACTCAAACGTTATTCACCTATAGTGAAGCAGCTATTGAATTAATTGTTTCAGAAATAAAAAAAGACCCTGAACATATTATTCAGAATCTAAAAAATAATATTGCAAAAAAATAAGCCAACCCCAGGGGCAAAGGAATTCTAAGCGTAACCGCCTACTCCCATTCGGGAACCCAGCCTTATCCTTCACAAGTTGACTTTATAGTTATTATATCAAAAAAGCGGGAAAATGCAACTATTTATTTTTTTATTTTATGACACCTGTTCTTGACCAAACAAGGTAAAAATAGAAAAAGTCCCGTCTCCTGTTGCATCAGGACACGGGACGCGCCGGCGGTATTACCAGTACCGTATCGGCAATTTGTAAATTTTAAAAATAAATGATAGGAGGTAATTTTTAATGCATTATAACGAATTTAAAGTTCTAGAAATAGTAGACAATAAAACCCTGTTAATAGATTATGGATTTAATAATAGGGCTGCCGCAGGCGATGTATTGCGCATTATTGAAAAAGGCGAACCCGTTATTATTGACGGGGTTAATTATGGTACTTTAGACATGGTTAAGGACATCGTTGAAGTCGTGGTCCCCTATGATAAATTTTCAATTTGTCGAAAAATCATCCATAAAGCAGTAAATCCTTTGAATCCTTTGGATGCATTAAATAAAACGCTTTCTCAATTGCGCCCGCTTAAAGTTGATCCATCCGATATAACTAATAGAAAAATTCCTACGCCTACCCCTATAAAAAAGGGAGATATTGCTATATTAACCAAAGAATAGTTTGATTTTAGATAATTTATGTGTTATACTAAGTGCAGTAAAAGGCTTGCAACACGTATCGTGTGTTGGGCACTAGCCCCACTGCTCTTAGCAGTGGGGCTTTTAATTTTGCCCAGGAGGTAGCTGTGGAATTCGATAAGCCTTTTCGTTCCTACCAGGAACAAATCCAGCTATTAAAAAAGCGTGGTTTAATCATACAAGATGAAGATTTTGCTTTGTCTGCCTTAAATACAATATCATATTATGACCTTATTAACCGGTATAAAAGATATTTTATGTTTGAAGATGATACGTTCCGAGAAAACGTTTCTATTGAGTATCTATATAATTTTTTCCTTTTCGATAAAGAAATACAGTCTTTTATTATGAAATATAGTATCTTAGTCGAGAATATATTTAAAACAAAGTTAAGTTATACACTTGCTGAAAACTTTGGTGTTGACGTTGGGGGGTATTTAAACAAATATAATTATGATTCTTCATCTAAAGGCTCGTTGACATATCTGGATGTTCAATGCGACATAATGAAATGGCTTTGCTCAAATCAAATAAAGAATCCTACAAAATTTTATAAAAATACGCATAACCATATTCCCCCATGGATTCTTTTTAAAAACATTACATTGGGGTCAGCGATAAACTTATTTGATTTTTTAAAAGGGGATCCTAAATATGAGTGCGCCAATGCCTTGATTCCTCAAGATATGAGCTATGACCAAAAATTAAATTTTATTCTTTGTTCTATGAATGCGATTAGAGACTTTCGTAATTGTGTAGCTCATAATTTACATTTTACATCATTGAGAATTCCAAAGAAATATAGTATTTCCCCATCCATTATGTGGTCTTTAATTAGAGAGCCTCTATTGGAGCGTAACAAGAAAAAAGTCACTAAAGATGATAGGCATTCATTAGATGATAGGCATTCATTAAATGGTCTATATGGGGCCATGTTGAGCATCATGGTATTTTTATATTCTCCCTATTTAGTATCTACTTTTATTCAGGATTTTCTTTTAATCCTGAATAAAGAATCAGCTTACGAAGAAATGTATCTAAAGTATGCAAAAATCACAGATATGCCGTTGAATATAAAAGAAAGATTTATTAATTTTTTTCAACAACAGTTTAATTATCAGTAAATTACATCCATATAAAAAAATCCCGCATCCTGTTGCAGCAGGATGCGGGACGCGCTGGCGGTATTACCAGTACCGTATCGGCAATTTGTAAATCCATTGTGCGGGGCTGATTTACGCTATCAGTATATCACATCAGCCTCCCTTCGCAAAGGAGGTTATTTTTATGACCGATTTAACCTATCACTTCTCTTTCAGGGAAAAGGATCGCGGCTGGCAGGTCATCTTATCGTACAAAGACCAGGCGGGACGCTGGAAGCAGAAGTCACGCCAGGGGCTGGCGACCAAGAAGGCGGCAAAAGCCGCCGGCGAAAAGCTACTGGCCGACGTACTCGATGCGATGAAGAGCCAGCCCATTGCGCCAGAGCTCGTCGATATCTCCCTGGCAGAATTTGCCGAATACGTTTTCCGCAGCCGCAACCTGACGTATAACTCTGTCCTGGCCTATCGCTACGCACTGAAGAATTACGGCCCGAAGCTTCTGGCCATGCCAGTCCGTAAGATCACCTATCTGGACATCCAGCAGGCGATGAGCAACTGGCAGTGTGCTGACGCCAGCTACCAGCTCTATGTAACCTGCCTCAAGATGATCCTGTCCCACGCTGTCGAGCCCTACCATCTCCGGCAGGATAACCCAGCCATCCACTTGAAGCCCAGGAAGCTGAACCGCCGGCACAAGATCCGGGCGCTGACGCAGGACGAATTCGACCAGCTCATGGAAAGCATGAAGGTCCGCCCGATAAAGTACTATACCATTTGTGCCATTGCCGGGTACACGGGGATGCGCTTAGGCGAAATCATGGGGCTTACCTGGAGCGACGTAGATCTAAAAGAGCGCCAAATTAGTGTTACCAAGCAATATGGCCGTATTGGTCACAGGAAGCGTGGAATCATGAATATCAAAAACAAAGCCGCCGGACATCGCGTCATCCCAATTCCGGCCAAGCTGCAGCAAATCCTGCTGGAGTATCGCCATGTAGAGCCTCGGCAAATAAACGGTCAGCTGTTTCCACACAAATTGTTGCATAAATCACTCGATGGGTATATCAAGAAAATCGTCCCGGATGCATCCATTCACAGCCTGCGTCACACCTATGCAACGATGCTGCTGGCCAACGGCGCCGACATCAAGACCGTAGCGGCGCTTCTCGGTGACACAGTCACCACTGTTTTAAATGTCTACGTGAATTACACAGACGACATGAGGCGGAAAGCCGCGCAGTCGATTGAAAAAATTTTTGCGTAGAAATTTTTGACGAATTTTTGCCGTTTTAAACAAGAATGGCTTAACCATGCGGTATAATGGGCCAAATGTGTTCAATATCACATTATACCGTGATTAGCGCCTATTTTGCAACTGTTTCCAGTAGATTTAGGAAAATGAGGACACAGAGCACAATTCACAGCCCACAGGCCGCCCGGACTCCGATGCCGCAACGCGGCGGCAGATACTCAAACTGACGACATCGCCATTTTCGTATCCATCGTAAAATCCTGTTATTATACCCGAATGGGCTGTGGTCGAATATTTCTGGCGGGCTTCCCACGGGAAGTCCCTACAATTCGGCCAATGTCCGTGTATTTTTTATGGCAGACTGCCAGCGTTATTCCCCATCGCCTACATGCGATACCGTAGGGGCCGTCCCAGCCCATCAAGTACCGACCATCGAGAGGTGCAAGACCGTTTCCAGAACGAACAGACGCGGCGGGCGGCCCGCTACGCGCTGAGGGCTTCTCGAAGCGTCGTTGTTAGTTTGAGTCTGTCGCGGCGTAGCCGCATCTGAGTCCGAGGAAAAGCAGTAGCTCATGATTGTTTATGATATAGTAAAAGCACCCTTGGTGCCACCGTCAACGAACCACTGCAAATCGAACTTGAATTCGTCTACCATGTATATCTTTCCTAAAATTGGCACGAAAAAAGCACCTAGTATAATGGTAGGTGCCATGGAAAGCTTCACCAATCTTTATTTGTAGTAATCTTAGTGATGATGTCAGCTGCTATGCCCGTATCATCATAGCCAAGCTTATCAACAATTTCATCAGCAATATCAATATTCAAATTACAATTCACATTAAAGCCCATTTTTTTTAAAAATGACAACTCTTGATTTGTAAATGCCACTTTTAACATATCATTCATCATATTTGCTCCCCTGCTTATATTTACGAAGTTTACTTTTCCCTGTCTTCCATGACGTTATAATAACGCCCGTAATAGTATTCACATCAACAGTTACCTTTTCCCCAATAAATCGTTGAGATGTCCCTCTTGAATCTTCTCGTACCTCATCAATATGCACCGGATTCTTATGTATTGTATTATACCTTAATTTTGATGTTTTCCAATGTTTAACTTTGAAAAATATACCCGCAATTTCATGTAAATAACAAAGTTATTGCATTTTTGAAGCATTAATCTAAGTCCCATTCTTCGTATTCTTCATGGAATTGCTTATTGAAGTATTCACTGAATTCTTTATAGTCTTTTCTAATTTTTTCCGGTGTGTCATCATGAAAAAATGTTTTTCCATGTTTACGGTCGAAAATTAGGTATGGCTCTGCTGCATTATATTTATCCTGCAAGTTTTGTGGAATAATAAGTCGCATCTGAATTCGCCTCTTTAGAATAGTTTTAAGCAGATTTTCCTTGTCGGTCTTTAAAAAACAATGCCCTCCAAAATTTCATCAGCGATTTGTTCGACAGGTTCATTTCTTTGTATGGCACGCCGAAGTCTTCTGGTAGCATCTTCGAAGTTAATACATTCTGGCCGCAACGGGTCGTCATATATCGTATGACTCAATGATTTTTCACCAAATTTCTCTAGATAATCTTTCTGCGCCGCAAAAAAATCATCAACACCTGGGTAAATATCATTGAGTTCAGACGTTTTCATATTATGCCCCCCCCCTTTATTAAATTATATCATGAAACAGAGTGAATAGAATATAAATCGATATTCCCATAATACAAGAAATTCAAATACGGCTACAGATTCAAGCTGATGACATCGCCATTTTCGTATCCATCGTAAAATCCTGTTATTATACCCGAATGGGCTGTAGTCGAATATCTCTGGCGGGCTTCCCACGGGAAGCCCCTACAATTCGGCCAATGTCCGTGTATTTTTTATGGCAGACTGCCAGCGTTATTCCCCATCGCCTACATGCGATACCGTAGGGGCCGTCCCAAAGCCTTTCTGACCGTCAGGTACCGACCATCGGGAGGGGCAAGACCGTTTCCAGAACGAACAGCGGCGGCGGGCGGCCCGCTACGCGCGGAGGGCTTCCCGAAGCGTCGTTGTTAGTTTGAGTTTGTCGCGGCATAGCCGCATCCGTAGGGGCCGTCCCAAAGCCTTTCTAGCCCGTCAAGTATCGATCATCGGGAGAGGCAGACCGTTTCCAGAATGAACAGCGGCGGCGGGCGGCCCGCTACGCGCGGAGGGCTTCCCGAAGCGTCGTTGTTAGTTTGAGTCTGTCGCGGCGTAGCCGCATCTGAGTCCGAGGAAAAGCAGTGGCTCGTGGTTCCTGAAAGCTTATCATCATACCCGGATGGGCTGTGATTGAATCTCTCTGGCGGGCTTCCGTGGGAAGCCCCTACAATTCGGCCGCTGGCCGTTTTTTGCGGCCTGCGACCGGCCGCCTGCGAACTGCGCTTATTTTATGAAGAGGATGGTCATTCTTTAGTGGTCATGCTATAATAAGTTATCATGAGTAAAGGAGTCGAATTTTTATGATGATAAAAAAACTGGTTACTTTTGAAGACCTCGGTTTCGTTCAATGGGGCGTCCTGAATGAAGCGGAAGATGGCGTATATGGTGCCATTGCTTTGGAAGAAGCTTTTTTCACGCCCCTTCCGGAAACGATGCTGGAATTCATCCGGCAGGGCAACGACGGCCTGCTGGCCCTGGCCGACGCACTGGAACAGAATGAAAAGACCGGCGCCGTCAAGGCGAAACCGCTGGACACGGTACGCATCATGGCGCCGATTCCCCATATGGAACGGAATATTTTCTGCATCGGCAAGAATTATACGGAACATATCGCCGAATTCGATAAGACGGCCATGCCCAAACCACCGAAATACCCGGTCATCTTCACTAAGGCTACGTCGTCGGTCATCGGCCCGGATGACCTCATCGACCCTCATACGAACGTCACGTCCCAAGTCGACTATGAAGGCGAACTGGCCGTCATCATTGGCAAGGAAGGCTCGGATATCACTGTTGGCGAAGCCATGGACCACGTCTACGGCTTTACCATCCTCAACGACGTCACGGCACGGGACCTGCAGGCCAACCACGTCCAGTGGTTCCACGGCAAGAGCCTGGATACGTTCTGCCCTATCGGGCCGTATATCCTTCTGCGCGATGCCGCTCCCGACACGTTCGACATCGTCACGAAAGTCAACAATGAAGTCCGTCAGGACGGCTCGACAGGCGAATTCATCTTCACCATCCCCGAACTGATCCACACCATCTCCCAGGGTACGACCCTCTTCCCGGGCGACATCATCGCTACGGGTACGCCCAGCGGCGTCGGCGTCGGCTTCAACCCGCCCCGCTTCCTCCACTCCGGCGACACCGTAGAAATCACCATTCCCGCCATCGGGACGCTGAAGAATAAAGTGAAATAAGAAAGGCTAAAAAAAAGCTGTCGCCTATGCGACAGCTTTTTTTAGGGGTTAGTGGCTAGCAGTTAGTAGTTAGCGGATGGTTTTAAATTTAAAGCTTTTTCTCTGCAAACTCCATCCTCTTTTTTTCATATGAAACCTCTCCGGCCCTTCGGGCCACCTCCCCTATAATGGGGAGGCTTGGCGGGCTTGCCACGTGCAAGCCCCTGCAGGACGGAGCTTACGAACTACGAATTGCTGCTTTCTTTCTGCAAGAGGCTGTGTTTGCGTCCGTAAACCATGTAGATGATGAGGCCCAGGATGGTCCAGCCTGTGAACAGCATCAGCGTATGCGGCGACAGTTCGGAGAAGATAAAAGCGCAGCAGATGAAGCCCAGCGGAGCGATGACGTGTACAGCCGGGCAGCGGAATCCACGCGGATGGTCCGGATAGAGCCGACGCAGGACGAGGATACCGACGCAGGAGCAGAGGAAGGCGAAAATCGTACCGGCACTGCATGTTTCAGCGACGATGTGAATCGGTGTGAAACCGGTGATGCAGGCGACGATGACGCCGATGACGATCTGGATGATATACGGCGTATGGAACTTCGGATGAACCTTGTAAAGACTCATGGGCATGAGGCCGTCACGGCTCATCGAGTAGAGAGCCCGGCTCTGAGCGAAGAGCATGCCCAGGACGACCGTCGACAGGCCGCAGATAGCGCCCGTACCGACGATGGCCGAACCGAGATGGAGGCCGATGTATTCCAGGACGAAGGACGCCGGTGCTGCCGTATCGAGCATGGGATACGGGACGACGCCGGTCATGGCCGCACAGACGGCGATGTACAGGACCGTACAGATGGCCAGGGCCGAAATGATGCCGATAGGCATGTCGTGTTTCGGATTCTTCGTTTCTTCGGCTGCCGTCGACAGGGCATCGAAGCCAAGGTAAGCGAAGAAGAGAACGGCCGTCCCGGCAAAGACGCCGTGGATGCCATAAGGCAGGAACGGCTGCCAGTTCATCGGTTCGATATGCGGTGCTGCCAGGAAGAGGAAGAGGAAAATCGTCCCGATCTTGACGTACACCAGGATGCGGTTGACGTGAGCGCTTTCGCGGACGCCGACGACGAGGAGCGCCGTCGCCAGGACGACGATGAGGACCGCCGGCAGATTAATGAGTCCGCCGTCAGCCGGCACGGCCGTCAAGGCTTTCGGCAAGTCGATGCCGCAGGAATGAAGGATACCGACGAAGTAGGCCGACCAGCCGCCAGCTACGGCGCTGGCGCCGACCGAGTATTCCAGGATGAGGCTCCAGCCGACCCACCAGCCAAAGATTTCACCGAGCGACGCATAGGCGTAGGTATACGAACTGCCGGATACGGGCAGGAACGAAGCCAGTTCCGAATAAGCAAGACAGACGAACGCGCAGGTAATAGCGGCGAAGACGAAGGATAACATCAGGCCGGGCCCGGCATATTTCGCTGCGCCGATACCGGTGAGGACGAAAATCCCCGTCCCGATGATGATACCCAGGCCCATGAGGGTAATATCGAAGGCGCCGAGAGCCTTGTTCAATTTCTTTTCCTGCGTATGGGCCAACAAGTCATCGAAGGATTTGCGGCGTAAAATATTCATAAACATGCCCCCAATCCTTACTGACTAGCTTTGTTTGAAGAAACAGCAGCTCTCCAAATGAAACCGATGATGAACCCAGCGATGGTGAAGCTGATCCAGCCCATGCCCAGCGTGTGGAGCGGTACCATGGTATTGAAAATATTATCGATAGGTCCCAAGGAAATTTTCGCCGTCTGGAGCCCTGTGACCAAAGCCGGGATGAGTGTCAGGCCGATGGTCCAGGCGTAGACACACTGCCGTCCATCAAAGAGATTGTTGAGGAAGGTCAGGATAATGATGGCGACGACGAGAGGATAAATGAACATCAAGACCGGAATAGCGGCGACGATGATGGTCTTCAGGCCGAACATGGCGACGAAGAAGGAAATGACCGTAAAGATGGTGACCCATTTCTTATAGCCGATATTGCCGACGAGTTCATTGAAATACGTAGCGCACGACGTAATCAGACCGATGGACGTCGATAAGCAGGCCAGGAGTACGATGACGGCCAGGATGACAGCCCCGACATTACCAAAGAGGATCATAGCGCTCTTGGAAAGGACCGGTGCGCCTGTTTCCTGGATACCGAAAGCGGCGACGCTGTCGGCACCGATCTTGGCGATGAAGATGTAGACAAAAGCCAGGCAGCTGACGGCAATGAGGCCGGCCTTAAAGACTTCCTTAGTGATAGCCGACGGTTCCGTAGCCCCGTCTTCCATGACGAATTCGATGACCAGGATGGCGAAGACCAGCGAGGCGATAGCATCCATCGTGTTGTAGCCATCGAGGATGCCCTGTACGGCAGCGATGCTGGCCGTTGCATAAGCAGCGGTCGGTTCCTGCGGCGAGCCGAGGGGCGTAATGAAAGATTTGGCGATGAGCAGCAGGATCGTGAGCAGCAGAGCCGGCGTCAGGATCTTGCCGATACGGTCGACCAGTTTCTGCGGCGATACGGACAGCCAGAAGGAAATGACGAAGAACAGGACCAAAAAGCCCGTCATGATCATGTCATTGCCACCGCTCTGCAAGAAGGGACGGACGGCGATTTCATAAGAGACGCTGCCCGTACGGGGAATGGCGAAGAACGGCCCGATAGTCAGATAACAGATGACCGTGAAGAAAAGACCGTATGCCGGATGGACGCGGCTTGCCAGTTCCTGCAAGTTCTTACAACCAGAATAGCCCATGGCCAGGACCCCGGCCAACGGAAGGCCGACGCCGGTGACGACGAAGCCCAGGACAGCCCACCAGACATTCGAGCCGGCAGCCTGCCCCATGGCAGCCGGGAAGATCAGGTTCCCTGCACCAAAGAACAATGCGAACAACATCAAGCCAATAGCAATCGTTCTGTTTCCTTTATTTTCTCCCATATGACACTCCTCCTATCTTTTTAAATTTTAGATTTTGTCAAGAAATCATAAGGACAGAAAATGTAATAAATTAAATAATTTAATTTGTGAGTTTATTCTATCATAAAAAAGAAAAAAAATCATGAATTTTTCGCAAGTTTAATCTAATTCTAATGCTTCTCTAATCTTTCTTTAATATTTTAGTGAAAATCAGAACTTACTTAATTTTTCCCGCATTTTTTCCACGAATCTTTCATTTTCAAAATGAGGCCGCACGGCATTGCGCCCGTATGCCGCCGTCAGGCCCGGATAATTGGCACAATCGCGGATCAAAATCCCGTCAGCCCGCAAGGCGTCTGCCAGGTCTGCCGTCCGCTTCCCTTCTCCCGTAAGGCGCCAGAAGATGAAATTGACACAAGGCCGATAGACGTGAAGACCCGGCAGGGCCGTCATCTGTTCATAGAGCCAGTCTTTCTCCTTTTGGACCAATTGGCGCGAAGCCTGCTGATAAGCCCGGTCCCGGAGTCCGGCGACGCCGGCATACTGAGCCAGGACATTGACATTCCAGCCGTCTTTATGCCCCTCCATGAGGCCGCGCCGCAACGGCGACGTGACACCAAAACCCAGGCGCAGGCCCGGCAGAGCGTAGAATTTCGTCAGCGACCGGATGACGAACAGGTTATCCCGGTCCCCGGCCTGGTCCAGGACGGAATAGGCTTCGTCAGAGGGAAGGAAATCGAGGAACGATTCATCGACGAGGATATCTGTTCCCTTGCGGGCGCCGACTTCGGCCAGGGCCAGGACTTCATCGGCCGTCGCCAGGGTGCCCGTAGGATTGTTGGGATTGCCGATGACGATGCAGTCCACCTGGCCGCAGGACCGGCGCAGCCCTTCCCAGAGAAAGGCAAAGTCATCGTCTTTTTTCAGGTACTCATAGCCGATAACGGCCCCAACAGCCCGTGCCGCCCGTTCGTATTCACTGAAGGAAGGGACGGGCAGCAGGACCCGCTGAGGCCGGAAAGTATGCATATAGAGATAAAAAAGTTCGGCTGCGCCATTGCCCAGCAGGATAGTCCCGCCTGGTACGCCGTAGGCCCCTTCTAAGGCCTGGCGCAGCGCCGTCCCGGCCGGATCCGGATAATGGACGACGGCGTCGAGATGGGCCGCCAGGGCCTGGCGGATGCTCTCCGGCAGGCCGAGAGGATTGATATTGGCACTGAAGTCCAGCCACGGACCGCCATCCGGTACGGGCTGATAGATATTGCCGCCATGTTCAAATCGTTTTATCATGGAATCACCTGTTTTCTATGGAAATACCGCCGCTGCGCAAATGGACCGTTTCTGTATAGGTCCAATGCGAAAACTGCCGGCTCAGTGAAGCAATGACCCCCTCCCTGTCCGCCTGACTGGCAGACTGGCAGAAAAAGACGCCGGCCACGGTCCCGCTGTGGGCTACGTTGACGCCGGCGACAGCCGGATGACGGCGGGCAGCCCGGAGAAAGGCCGGAAAATCCGGTTTCGGCAGCCAGGGTTGATTGGCCAGGGCACTGAGGGTCGCCGCCTGTCCGATCTGGCGGTCTGTCAGCGACGACGACAAGAGCTGCCAGCCCAAGAAGAGAGCCGCCGCATCAGGCCGGGCACGGTCTGGCCGGGCCTGATGGAAAGCGACGGTATCGACGGTCCCGCCGGCATCGAAAATGGCAATAGCTAAGGGTGGTACGTGCGGAAAGACATGGAGGAGCTCCCCCGTTTCCGGCTGTATCACTGCCAGGCCCTGACAAAAAACGCCGTCTGTCGGCTCGATGGAAGCCGCCAGACGGCCAATGTCCCCTTCGGAAAGATGCACCTGGTTCACGGCTGCTACGGCTGCCAGGACAGCGCAGATATCGGCCGAACTGGAAGCCATGCCCTTGCCAGGAGGCAATTCCGACGTCAGGAAAAAATCATGAGCCAGGCTGTCGCACCGGCAATAGGCCTGTCCCAGCGCCAGGGCACGGCGTGCCTTGGCCCCGCCGCCGACGAGCCGTCCCGTCCCGGGGAGGACGACGACGGTACTGTAGCGGTCGATGGGACACGTAACCAGGAAGGGCCTTCCCTGCCAGAAGCCCTGCATCACTTCCCCGCACGAACCGGGAACGCGGACGATCAGCTCCATAAGCCGTAGAGCCCTAAATGAAGGAGCGCCGTAATGACACCGGCTGCCAGGGATACGCTGTACATGAGATACGTGGCCTTGCGGATATACTGCGGTTCCAGTTCATGGTCGTCATCGCCCATATATTCGCGGAATGTATCCTTGCCGAAATAACGGTTATGCCCGCCTAAACGGATGCCCAAGGCCCCGGCTACGGTCGCTTCGGCATAGCCGCCGTTCGGGCTGGGATGCTTAGAGGCATCGCGGCGCATGATGCGCCAGGCCCCTTTGGCATCATAGCCCAGGCAGGCGGCAGCCGCAATGAACAGCAGGGCGCAGATCCGGGCCGGGATGTAGTTGAGGACGTCATCGACGCGGGCTGCAACGCGGCCGAAATAGATGTATTTGTCGTTTTTATAGCCAATCATGGAATCGAGGGTATTGGCCGCCCGATAGACGACAGCCAGGGGCAGGCCGCCGATGGCAAAGAAGAACAGCGGCGACACGATGCCGTCAATGGTATTTTCGGCAATCGTTTCCACCGTAGCCCGCGTCACTTCCGGGCTGTCGAGATGGTCCGTATCGCGGCCGACGATCTTGCCGACCTTCAGCTGAGCAATGCGCAGATGATGACGGACGAGATATCGGTAGACTTCCCGGCCGGCCTTGGCCAGGCTGCGGGGGCAGATCATGAAGGATAAGAGGATGCCCTGGATGATATAACTCCAATGTTCGTTAGGTAAAAATTCCAAGGCCAGGACCAGGGCCAGGGTGATGTTGTAGACAAACAACAGGGTAATGACGACAGTCAGCCCGCCTAAGATGAAATGTTCCCATTTCGTCGATTTCTCATTATAGAACAGCCGTTCGAGCAGACTGATCCAGCGCCCGATGAGGGCGACGGGATGCAGTTTCGTATGGGGATCGCCAATGATGAAATCTACGATAAAAGCGGTGAGTACAGTAATCATTTTATTCCTTCTTCCATAATCTGCCGCAGGCGCTTCATGTCCAGAGACTCCCGGACGATCCGGGCCAGGCGGTCGTATTTCGCTTCTTTTTCCTGCCGGTAGTGCAGCGTCACCGGCAGAGGCTGCCATCCCCTGCGGGTCCGCAGGGCATTGAGGAATTGGCGGCGGAACGCGTCGTTATCAAAGATACCGTGGATATAAGTCCCCCAGGCCAGGCCATCTTTACGGGCGGCACCGGCCAGACTTTCACAGGGTTCTCCAGAACGGCTGGTGACGACAAAAGGATACGTATCGCTGCCATCCCGTTCGGTCCGGCCCATGTGGATTTCATAGCCCGTCAGGCCCTTCGCTTTCAGGATAGTTCCGGCAAAAGGCAGGTCGCGGCAGTCAGCCGTCACCTGCGACGTCAGTTTATGCGATACGAAGGTCGTCGTCACACCCAGGAGGTGCAGGCCTTCGACGCGGCCCAATGGGGACTCGGTCTGATCCGGGTCGCAGACAGCCTGGCCCATCATCTGATAGCCGCCGCAGATGCCGATGACGGGCTTCCCTTGGTTGATGAAATGCTGTAAAGCCAGGTCCCAGCCTTGTTCCAGGAGGAAACACAAGTCTTCTGTCGTATTCTTGCTGCCCGGCAGGATGACGGCATCGGCGCCGGCCAGGTCGCGGGGATGACGGGCATAGTACAGGGCGACGTCGTCTTCGCGGGCCAGGCTGTCGAAATCGGTGAAGTTGGAAATCTTAGGCACCTGGACGACGGCGATAGATACCTTATCAGCTTCTGGCCGCTGTTCCCTATCGTCGAGGGATACAGAATCCTCTTCATCGATGCCCAGGTCATCGACATAAGGCACGACGCCCAGGACGGGTTTGCCCGTCTTTTTTTCCAAAAAATCGATAGCCGGCGTGAACAGTGATACGTCACCGCGGAATTTATTGATGACCAGGCCTTTGACCAGGTCCCGTTCATCCGGGTCGAGCAGTTCCAGCGTGCCGACTAAGGCAGCCAGCGAGCCGCCGCGGTCGATATCAGCCACTAAGAGTACGGGCGCGCCGAGGTATTTGGCAACGCGCATGTTGACGATATCATGGTCTTTCAGGTTGATTTCTGCCGGGCTGCCGGCCCCTTCGATGACCAGCGTGTCGTAAGCCCTATCCAGTTCGCCCAGGGCCCGTTTGACGGCGTCGAAAGCCTGGAGCGCATAGCCTTTATGATATTCCCGGGCTGACATGTTGCCTACAGGACGACCGTCGATGATGACCTGTGAGCAGGCATTGCCTGTGGGCTTCAACAGGACGGGATTCATGGCCACCATGGGCAGCAGGCCGGCCGCTTCGGCCTGGGCGACCTGGGCCCGGCCCATTTCCCGGCCATCGGCAGTGACATAGGAATTCAAAGCCATGTTCTGGGCCTTGAAAGGGACGACCCGTTTCCCTTCTTGTAAGAAAATGCGGCACAAAGCCGTCGTAATGATGCTCTTGCCGACATGGGAACTCGTCCCCTGCAGCATGATATATTCTGCCAACCAGCGTTCCTCCTCACGGTTACATTCTATTACAATATTTTTATTATATCTTGTCTGACGGAAAATGCAATAGAAAAAGGAGCTGTCGCACGTAATCGTGCACAGGCTCTTTTTCTGTATGCAAAAATATCATAGCTTTATAGTCATTCTTCGGGATTTGTTTGCTCGGACTCAGAAGCGGCTTTGCCGCAATAGACTCTGGAAATCAGGCGCAGGAGCGCCCAAAGGCTCCCCTTCATAGGGGAGCTGGCCGCCAACGGCGGTCTGAGGGGTTCTTCTGAAGA
>NZ_JBKKJR010000026.1:0-33756 GCF_046614755.1 Megasphaera indica | reverse complement strand
TGCTCAAGTATTCCAGCACTATTTTTTTCTTAAATTCATAACTGTGTTTTGCCATAAAAAAACTGACCCCCAATCGTTAGATTTTTGGTCTAACTATTGGGGGGCAGCTCAGTCGGCATTTTTTCGACAGCCTCTTTTTCCCATATTGTCCTCTTGATTGTCATCGCCGTCGGCCTGGCCATCTTGTCGGCCATTTCCGGCGTAAGCAAGGGAATCCGTTACATGAGCCAGGGAAATCTAATCCTGGCCATCGCCCTGCTCCTGTTCATCCTCTTCGCCGGCCCGACGGTATATCTCTTGTCGGCCTTCACAGAAAACGTGGGCTACTATCTGACACACATCATCGAACTGTCTTTCCGCACTTTCGCCTACGAAAGCACCAAAGAAGAATGGTTCACGAACTGGACCATCACCTATTGGGCCTGGTGGATTTCCTGGGCGCCCTTCGTCGGCCTCTTCATCCTAAGATTTCCAAAGGCCGCACGATACGCGAATTTGTCGTCTGCGTCCTCCTGGTCCCTACCCTGTTCAATATCTTCTGGATGACAGTGTTCGGCAACGGGGCCATCTGGGTCGATGGACAGACCTGTGGCATCCTGACCCAGGCCGCCGCGGAAACGGAAAAGCTCTTATTCCTGTTCCTGGACCAATTCCCCCTGGCCCTGGTCACCTCGCTGATTGCCCTGCTGGTCATCGCCATTTTCTTCATCACTTCGGCTAACTCGGGGATTTTCGTCATCAACAGCATCGCCTCGCAAGGGAAAAATACGTTTCCCAAGTGGCAGACCGTCTTATGGGGAACCCTGCTGGCCCTGCTGTCCATCGGCCTGCTCTATTCCGGCGGCCTCCAGGCCCTGCAGACGATGACCGTCATCATCGCCCTGCCCTTTGCCGTCATCATGATCCTGATGGTGTTCTGCCTGCTCCGGGGCTTGACGATCGATAACGCCTATTTCAGCAGAAAATTGTCAGAAAGTACCGTCTACTGGGATGGCTCCCATTGGCAGGACCGGCTGAAAAAAATCGTATCCGTCGGGACCTTGGACGATTTCCAGCAGTTCCTCAAACAGACCGTCGACCCGGCTTTCCAGGAACTGCGCCAGGAATTCCTGCGAAATGGAATTTCCGTCCACATCCAGGGCAGTGACGATAGTCAGACGGCCTGCCGGGAATTGATTGTCGAAAGCGGGAGCCTCCGCAATTTCATTTATGGCATCCGCTACCGGGCCAACGACGTATCCGATACCGTCGTCGGCTCCCTGTCCTTCCCGACCATTACGGAAGAGGAAAATTATGAACCCATTTGTTATTTTGCCGACGGTCGGCGCGGATACAGCATCAAATACATGCAGAAAGATGAATTGATCACCGACGTTCTCCGTCAATATGAACGGTATGTCAAGATGCTGGCGGCCGGCAAACACGACTTATACCTGACGGATAAAGTACATCCCGGACAAGGAGGAAAATCATGAACCGATGGAATAACTTAATCGATTTGAAAGGCGACTCAGCCTCGATGGAAGTCATCAATCAGCGCATCTTATCCGACGCCACCATTGAAGGTACGAACTTGATCGTCTTAGTCATGGCCATCATGATTGCCTGCATCGGCCTGAACTTGAACAGCGTCGCCGTCATCATCGGCGCCATGCTCATTTCCCCGCTGATGGGCGGTATCGTAGCGACGGGCTACGGTATGGCCACATATGACGTCCCTTTTATCCGCAAATCCCTCATCAAATTATCTTTCCAGGTCGGCCTGGCCGTGCTGACAGCTTCGATTTATTTTCTCCTGTCGCCGTTGACCTCGCCGACAGATGAAATGCTGGCCCGGACTACCCCGACAATCTGGGATGTCCTCGTCGCCTTATGCGGCGGGATTGCCGGTGCGGTCGGGAACACGCGGAAAGAAAAGAGCAATGTCATCCCCGGCGTCGCCATCGCCACGGCACTGATGCCGCCCCTCTGTACGGCCGGCTATGGGCTGGCCTCCGGGAACCACACGTTTTTCCTGGGTGCCTTGTACCTGTTCTTCATCAATGCTTTCTTCATTGCCTTGTCCTCGTTCCTGGTCTTCAAAATTCTGAAAGTACCGCCTCATGGCGACATTGCCGAGGCTCATTTCCGCAAACAACGCCTCGTCTTGGTCACACTGGGCCTCTTGATCACCATTCCCAGTATCTACCTGGCTCATCAGACGGTAAAAGACGCCCTCCAGGAAGTCCAGGTAAAATCGTTCATCCAGACGGACATGCAGTTCGAAAAAACCAGCGTCGTATCGTATACACTGAAAGACGATACTTTGACCGTCGACCTCGTCGGGGCCGTCTTGACAGCAGAACAAATCGAGCAACTGAAAACAGCCATGGGCCACTATCACCGCCTGCAAGGCATAACCCTCTCCATCATCCAGGGAAACCGGAATTTGAACACCGAGGAAGTGCAGCAGTTGATCAATGCCCGCATCGAAAAACAGGGCAAAGCCGACAAAGAAGCCTCTTACAAGATGCTGACCAGCAAATATTACCCGGCTTACGAACGTGCAGCGGCTGACCAGCAGGTCATCCAAACCCTCAACAGCCAGGCCCCCTTATTGTTCCCAGAAATACAGTCCGTCCGAGGCGGCACGCTGACTGCCTTGAACCAGGGCAAAGATACAAAAAACGGTGACTTCAACTATGATCGATTCATAGCTGAAGTCACCGTCACGACGCCGCTGAGCGCCGACGATGCCCTACGTCTTCACGACTGGATCAAAGGCCAGGTCAAGATGCCCGTCGTCATGAATGTTCAGACCAGCGATACGCCCAGCGAATATTACGGCAACGGGATCCAGTGGTAGAACTGCGGTGGGCGGTCCCTACGATTGACACTTCGGGCAGTAGTGGGTGCCGCGGCCGTTCAGTTTGGTGTATTCGATAGTCGTGCCACAGACGGTGCAGGGCGTGCCTTCTCGGCCGTAGACGCGGAGGTTTTCCTGGTTCTGCCCTTCTTTGCCGTTGCCGCTGATGAAGTTGCGGATCGTCGTTCCGCCGTGTTCCAGGCCCTCCTGGAGGACGGCGACGATGGCTTCATGGAGGCGGACCGCTTCTTTTTTCGTCACGCTGTCGCTGTGGCGCATGGGACGGATGCCCGCCCGGAACAGGGCTTCGTCGACGTAGATGTTACCCAAACCGGCCACTTTTGTCTGGTCCAGGAGCAGCGTCTTCACCGGCCGATGACAGCCTTTCAGGAGCGCATAGAGCCGGTCCGCCGTAAAATCCGGACTGATGGCATCCGGTCCCAGGCTGTCGTAGCCTTTGACGCCTGTCGGCCCGTCTGACGGCACGAGCCACAGGCAGCCCAAAGTGCGGATATCGCGGTAGAGGAGGCGCCCTTCGCTGAGGGTAAAGGTAATATGGATGGCCCGGCCGGCATACTGGCCGGGTCTTTCTTCGTAGAGCAGGCTGCCGGTCATGCGCATGTGGGCCAGGAAGGACCAGGGGCCGCTGCAGTGGACGAAGAGATATTTGCCACGGCGGCTCACGCCTTCCAGGGTCTGGCCGGTCAGGGCCGCCTGGAAACGGTCGGCTGTCGTATTCTTGATAAGCCTGGGCAGGTCCAGGTCAATGGCCGTAATGGTCTTGCCCCGGACGTGCTCGTCGAGGAAGGCCCGTATCGTTTCTACTTCCGGTAATTCCGGCATAGTCTCACCTACTTCGCTTCTTCCCAGTTGGTCCCACTGTGGATGTCGACGACGAGGGGCACGGACAAGTCGACGATGTGTTCCATCGTATCCTTGAGGAGCTGTTCCACTTCATCCTTTTCCCCGGCCGGGACTTCCAGGACCAGTTCGTCATGGACCTGGACCAGGAGCTGGCTCTTCAAATGGCGTTTTTCCAATTCGTCCTGGACAGCGTTCATGGCCAGCTTGATGATATCGGCCGCGCTGCCCTGGATAGGCGTGTTCATGGCCGTCCGTTCGGCAAAGGACCGGCGCGTGAAGTTCTTGCTGTTGATTTCCGGCAGGGCCCGGCGGCGGCCGAACATGGTGACGGCCATGCCCGATTCCTTGGCCGAGGCGATGAGGCCGTTCATGTAGTCGTGGACCGTGCTGTAGCGGGCGAAATAAGAGTCGATATATTCCTTGGCTTTCTGGCGGGAAATGGAAATGTTCCGGGCCAGGCCGAAGTCGCTGATGCCATAGATGATGCCGAAGTTGACGGCCTTGGCATGGGACCGTTCTTCCGGCGTGACTTCATCCAGGGGGATGCCGAAGACTTCCGACGCCGTCCGGCGATGGATGTCCTGGCCTTTCTGGAAACCGTCGATCATGGTCGGGTCCTGGGACAGATGAGCCAGGAGACGCAATTCGATCTGCGAATAGTCGCCGGACACGATATAGTCATAGCCTTCACCGGGGACGAAGAGGGAGCGGATCTTGCGGCCCTGTTCGGTCCGGATAGGTATATTCTGCAAATTCGGGTCGGAACTGCTCAGGCGGCCTGTCGACGTGACCATCTGGTTGAAATGGGTATAAATGCGGCCCGTTTCCGGCACGATGAGCGGTTCCAGGCCGTCGAGATACGTCGAAATGAGCTTCTTCAAGGCCCGGAAGCGCAGGATTTTGTCGATCATGGGATGTTTGTCCCGCAGGGCATCGAGGACGGCACTGTCCGTCGAATAGCCCGTCTTAGTCTTCTTGATGACGGGCAGTTGTAATTTCTCGAAGAGGATGACGCCGAGCTGTTTCGGCGAATTGATGTTGAACGTTTCGCCGGCGTCGTCATAAATGGCTTCTTCCAGCGCATCGGCCTGGCAGGACAATTCGCTCTTCATGGCTATGAGGCGGTCTGTATCGACAGTGAAGCCGTTCATTTCCATGACGGCCAAAGTATGGATGAGCGGTTCTTCGATGGTGTCGTAGAGCTTCATGAGATTGGCCTTGTCCAGCCCGGCTGCGGCTTTGGGCCAGACCTGGAGGGCAAAAGCGGCATCGCAGGCCAGCTTCTGTCCGTCGTCTTCTGTGCCTTCGTCCAGGCTGACGTCGAAGGTTTCGGAAATATACGTCAGGCCATAGGACGTCCGCGTCGGGTCGAGGAGATAGGCTGCCAGGATGATGTCCTTCAAGGGCAGGCGGCCCGGAGCGACGCGGGATACGACCTTGGTCAGGTCCTTGCCGTCATCGGTGACGACGGCTGCCGCTTCGGGCAGGACGGCGAGGTAGGCGTCGTAATCGCTTTCGGGAACGATGAAGGCGCCGTCATCGACGGCCATGGCCAGGGCCGTCACAGCCGGGATGGGCCGGCTGCCGTCATAGCGGGCGGCGACGGCGACGGTCTTCCCTTTCAGGCTGGCCGCGCCCGGTGCGTCCATGACCTGGACGGCCGCTGCCGGTGCCGCGGCGTCTGCCAGATGAGAGAAGCGGTCGAAGGCGGCAAAGCGTTCCAGGAGGTTGCGGAAGCCCAGGCTGCGGAAGAGCTGGGCCACGTCTTCCTGGCGCGGCTGGGGCTGGAACATATCCATGGTGTAATCGAGGGGCACGTCACAGCGGATAGTGGCCAGGTCCTTGGATAAGACGGCCTTATCCTTGTTGTCGGCCAGTTTTTCCTGCAGCTTCTTGCCCTTCACTTCGTCCAGGTGCTCGTAGACGCCGTGGACGCTGCCGAACTGGCTGATGAGCTTGAGCGCCGTCTTTTCGCCGACGCCGGGAACGCCGGGGATATTATCGGCCGTATCGCCCATGAGGGCCTTCATGTCGATGACCTGGGCCGGCGTATAACCGTATTCGGCTTCCATGACGGCCGGCGTGACAGCCAGCATGTTGGTGATGCCCTTCTTGGTCAGATAGACCGTCACGTCGTCCGTGACCAGCTGCAGGGCGTCGCGGTCGCCGGTGACGACGGCGACGGCATAGCCATCGGCTGCCGTGCGGCGGGCCAGGGTACCGATGATGTCGTCCCCTTCGTAGCCCTCCTGTTCAAGGACGCAGATACCCAGGCAGGCCAGGACTTCGCGGATCAGGGCGAACTGGGGCCGCAGGTCATCCGGTGCGGGCTTGCGCGTAGCCTTGTAGCCGTCGAACAAGTCGTTGCGGAAGGTGTGCTTGCTCTTGTCGAAGGCGACGGCGACGTACTGCGGGTCCAGTTCTCCGTATAATTTCAATAACATATTCAAAAAACCATAGACGGCATTCGTCGGGTGCCCCTGGGCATCGGTCAGATGCGGGATGGCATAAAATGCCCGATAGAGCAGACTGCTGCCGTCGATGATGACGATATTTTCTTTCATAGAACCTCCCTACGCCCACTCACCGATGCAACAGGGAGCTGACGATGCTGTAGATGCAGTAGATGACGAAGATGCCCAAGAGATAGGGCATGGCCATGATGATGAAGCCCAGGGCGCCGATGATGACGGCGACGATGCAGAAGACGATGAAGCCCAGGGCCAGTTTGACACGCCATGAAAGGCCGGACGTGACGATATGGATGCCATGGTGCGCTTCCTGTTGCTGGCGCAGCCGTTCTTCATAGAGGGACTTCTGGTCGTGGACCGTCCCATCTTCATCGATGGTCTGGCCGCGGAAACTATCCCGTTCGTGATCCGAAAGGATTTTAGGGTCTTCTGAATTCATAGATACTTCTCCTCCTGATTAGTAGTTACGGCTCTTCATGCGGCGTTCGATGTCGCGCTTGGCTTCTTTTTCGGCCAGGGCCTGCCGCTTGTCGTAGAGCTTCTTCCCTGTTACCAGGGCGACGGTCACTTTGACCTTCCCCTTCTTGAAATAGAGGTTGAGGGGGATGAGGGTATAGCCTTTTTCCTGGATCTTGCCCAGGAGCTTGATGATTTCATATTTATGGAGCAAGAGCTTGCGCGTCCGCAGGGGATCGTGGTTGAAGCGGTTGCCCTGGTCATAAGGGCTGATGTGCATGCCCAGGAGGAAGACTTCGCCGTTCTCGATGCGGCAGAAGCTGTCCTTCAGATTGACCTTGCCCTGGCGCAGGGACTTGACTTCCGTCCCCGTCAGGACAATGCCGGCTTCATACGTTTCATGGATAAAATAATCGTGATGGGCCTTGCGGTTTTCCGAAATATATTTCACACCTTTTGTCGGTGACGTTGCCAAAACGAATTCCTCCTATTTCTTCTTCTTTTTGCCGCGGCGGCTCTTGCTGCCCTTGCCCTTGCGCGCGGCTTTGCGGCCGGATTTCTTGTCCTTGCGGCCTTTCTTATCCTTCTTGTCTTTCTTGCCCTTCTTGCCGATGGCTCCGGCGAACCAGTTGCGCTTGGTGTCGGTGTCCTTCTTATCGCTGTGTTTCCGTTTATGGCGCCGTTCGGCACTGGCCGCCATGAGCTGCTGCACGTCTTCCAGCGATTCGTAGCGGCCTGGGACGAAGTCGATTTCGCATTTTTCCACATTGACCTGAGCCAGGGTAACTTCCATGGCATCGCCTAAGCGGTAGACCTTGCCACCGTGCTGGCCGCGCAGGGTGTACGACGCTTCGTCGAATTCGTAGTCGTCGTCGGTGAGCAGGGAAATGTGGACCAGGCCTTCGATGCCGTTTTCCAGGCCCACGAAGAGGCCGAAAGACGTAATGCCCGTAATGTGCGCTTCAAAAGGCTGACCGATAAAGGGCAGCATGTACTGGCACTTCTTGAGGTCGTCCGTTTCCCGTTCGGCTTCGACGGCAATGCGTTCGCGCGAGCTGGCCTGGTCGGCGGCGATGGTATAGTACGACAGGGACTGCTGCGATTCTTCCTCGGTCAGCTTGCCCCGGCGCTGGTACTGGCGGATCAGGCGGTGGACCATGAGGTCCGGGTAGCGGCGGATAGGCGACGTGAAATGGGTATAACATTCCGAAGCCAGGCCGAAGTGGCCGGCATTGGTCGTCGAATAGCGGGCCTGCTGCATAGAGCGCAGAGCGATGGTCTGAACGACAGCGGCTTCATCGGTTCCCTTGGTCATTTCCAGGAGCTTCTGGAAGTCTGCCGGCTTGACCGATTCCGTATCGGGCATGGGCAGGTTAAAACTCGACAGGACGGTGCGCATCATTTCCAGCCGTTCCGGTTCAGGCAACTCGTGGATACGGTAGACCGACGGGTTTTCGCTGTCCCGGAGATAGCAGGCCACCGTTTCGTTGGCAATGAGCATGCTTTCTTCAACGATCTGTTCGGCAATGGTCCGTTCCCGTTTTTCCAGACGCAGCGGTACGCCGTCCGGGTCGAGGATGACTTTGTATTCAGGGAAATCGAAGTCGATGGCCCCGCGGCGGAGGCGCATGTTCTTGAGAATCGTCGACAAGGCCCGCAGTTCGTGGAGCATGGGCATGAAGGGCTGCAAGTCGTCAGGTACGATGCCGTCCAACAGGGCCTTGCGGATTTCGACGTAGTTGCAGCGCCGTTTGACGCGGATGACGGCCGGGCCGATGTCGGCCTTGAGGACCTTGCCTTCTTCGTCGATTTCCATGACGCAGGTCATGGAGTAACGGTCTTCATTGGCGTTGAGGCTGCAGATGCCGTTGGACAGGACCGTCGGCAGCATGGGGATGACCCGGTCGACGAGGTAGACGCTGGTGCCGCGGTTATATGCTTCCTGGTCGATGGCCGAGCCCGGACGGACATAATAGCTGACGTCGGCAATGTAGACGCCCAGACGGAAATGGCCGTTCGGCAGGCGGACGACGTCGATAGCATCGTCCAGGTCCTTAGCATCTTCGCTGTCGATGGTGATGAGCTGGCGGTCGCGGTAATCGCGGCGCCCTTCTTCCAGGGTGACCGTCGTGTCGATCTTGGCGGCTTCCTTCTTGACGTCGTCCGGGAAGTCGAAAGGCAGGCCGTGGCGGGCCATGATGACCTTGATATCCAGGTCCTTGTCGCCGTCATAGCCGAGGACTTCCGTCACTTCCCCTTCAGCTTTGCGCCCTTCTTCGGGCCACTTGGTGATCTTGACCAGGACGCGGGCACTGCTGCGGGCACCGCCGGTCTTGTCGAGGGGCACGTAGACGTCTTCGCGGATGCGTTCGTCATCGGGCGTGACGAAGGCGCTGTGTTTTTCCAGCTGGAACGTACCGACCAGGGTCTTGTTGGCCCGTTCGACGATGGATACAATTTCCCCTTCCTGTTTATGACGGCCATCGCCGCTGTGCAGGATGCGGACCGTGACCTTATCGTTATTCATGGCCGTATGGCGGTTCTGTTCGGCAATGTATACGTCCTCCGTCAGGTCCTGGCTGAGGACGAACCCGAAGGTCGGCGTATAACCTTTATAAATACCGGTGATTTCCAGGGGCTGTTTGGCCGAGATATACCGGTCTCCTGCGATTCTCATGAGCTTTTCACTCCTCACTAATTCTTCAAATGTGTCAAATACGTCAGCCAGCCGGGCGCCGGTGATGCCGAGCTGTTCGGCACAGTCTTCGACCGTTGCGCCGCCGCTGTCTTCATTACATATACTTATTATATCATGAGCCAGCTGTAAATCCATAGTTCCCCTCCTCAAATCGCCGTTCTGCAAAGGATAAAAAAGGAGCCGCCGCATATGCGACAGCCCCTAAGAATTCATTAAAAAGTATGCATCAGTCTGCCTAACAGCAATGTACAAATGGCAAATGCTATCGACAGGACGATAGTCAGTTTGGAAAGCAGGGCATCCATGCCGCGGGCCCGGCTCCCGAACAAGGCTTCGGCACCGCCGCCGAAACCGGCGCCCATGCCCTGGGTCTTGCTCTTCTGTGCCACGACGACACCGATGATGAGCAGTGCCAAAATGACAACGATGATTTCTAATGCTGTGATCACGTTAATCCTCCTCACACAATGACGCTAACAGTACTATTGTACACTCATTTAGCTTTTCTATCAATAGGTTCTTTGGCTTTCTCATCGGGTTCCGTTTCTTTTTCGGCATTGCGCGTTTCCAGATAATGTTCCAGCTTGCGTTTGACCCGCTGCAGGGCATTGTCGATGGACTTGACGTGCCGGTGCAGCTGACGGGACATCTCGTTGTAGGATTTGCCGTCGAGATAGGCTGTCAGGACCTGCCATTCCAGATCGCTGAGGATCTCATTCATCTTCAGTTCGATATCATTGAATTCTTCGCGGCTGATGACCAGCTCTTCGGGATCGCTGACGCGGATGCCGGACAGGATGTCCTGCAGCGTCCGGTCCGATTCGTCTTCATAGACGGGCTTGTTGAGGGACACATATGAGTTGAGGGGTATGTGTTTCTGCCGCGTCGCCGTCTTGATGGCCGTGATGATCTGCCGGGTAATGCATAACTCGGCAAAGGCCCGGAACGACGACAGCTTGTCGCCGCGGAAATCCCGCGTCGCCTTGTAGAGGCCGATCATGCCTTCCTGGATGATGTCATCCCGGTCGGCGCCGACCAGGAAGTAGGCGCGGGCTTTGGATTTGACGAAGTTGCGATACTTGTTGACGATATAATCGGCCGCTTTGCCATCGTGCTCTTCCTGGGCGATGCGTACGATTTCTTCATCTGTCATGCCTGCAAAGCGGTCATGTTTTTCTTCTGCATTGGACGCTGCCTGCATAATCGTTACCTCGCTTATTTTAAATTATTCGCCTGCCTGCCGCTGCCGCACGACTTCATACATGAGCAGGGCCGCTGCGACGGAGGCGTTGAGGGAATTGACGTGGCCGAACATGGGAATCTGGACCAGGACGTCGCACGTCTCCTTGACCAGGTGCGAAATGCCCCGGCCTTCACTGCCGATGACCAGGACGACCGGATCCGTCAGGGAGCTGTGGAAATAGTCCGTCTCGCCGTCCATGTCAGCGCCGATGACCCAGAAACCGCGCCTCTTGAGCTGCTTCAAGGTCTGGGCGATGTTGCCGATCTGCACGAGGGGCATGTATTCGACGGCGCCGGCCGACGTCTTGCCGACAGTCTCATTGATGGGCGCCGTCCGCCGCTTGGGCAGAAGGACGGCGTCGACGCCGGCACATTCCGCCGTGCGGATGATGGCCCCCATGTTGTGGACGTCTTCGATTCCGTCGAGGAGGACCAGGAACGGTACCTTCCCCTTTTCATCAGCAGCGATGAGGACGTCCGTCAAATCGGCGTATTCTACGGGCTTGGCAAAGGCGATGACGCCCTGGTGGCGGTTGCCCGGTGCCAGGTGGTGGAGGACCTTCAGGGGCACGTCTTCGACGAGGATTTCCTTCCGTTCTGCCAGGTCGCGGATGCGCTGCAGCGGCTGCGACTCATTGCCGGCAGCGACGTACAGCTTGGTGATGGACCGGCCGGCCTTCAGGGCTTCGGTGACACTGTTGCGGCCGATGATGATATTTGCCTCACTCATTCCATTCCTCCATGTTTTTCGTTACAATAGGCTTTCGTTTCTTCATAGACCTGGGCCATGACGGCGTCCAGGCGTTCCGTCCGGCCAGCCATGACCAGGTAGCCCACCAGGGCTTCCAGGGCCGTGCTGTCGTGGTACTCGGCGACGGTGGCGCTCTTCGGCGCCAAGGTATAGGCATTGCGGGCCCGCTGGCAGACGGCCTTTTCGTCGTCCGTCAGGCCGTCGTGGATGCGGCGGTAGACATAGGCCTGGGCCTTGGCGGATACGAATTCCGCCGCCAGCGTGTGCAGGACCTGGACGTGGGGAATGCCCGTTTCCACCAGGCGCCGGCGCAGGGTCAGGGCGTAATAGGCGTCACCGACGAAGGCCAGGTTGATCGAGTCGAGATGGGCCGCATCCTGGTCGGGCACATCCAGGCGCTTGCCGTCGGCAAAGGCCTGGTAGGCCCGTTTCTTCAGTGCTTGCAGTTGTTTGAATTTCACTTTTTCCAGCGCGCTCCCTGCGGCGAATCTTCAATGGTGATGCCAAGAGCGCCCAGTTTATCACGGATGGCGTCGGCCAGGGCGTACTGCTTCTGGGCGCGGCATTCCTGACGGATGTCGAGGATGGCCTGCATGAGGTCGTCGTAGTCCTTGCTGCTGGCGTCTTCCTTCTTGCCGGTCCAGCGGTCTTCGAGGATGCCGAGGATATCCGTGAAGGTCTTGAAGACGCGCTTGACTTCCGACATGGCTGCCGAATCGACGGGGACGCCGTTGTTGACGACGGCGTTCTTGAAGATGTTGACGTTCTTGGCCAAATCGAACATGGCGGCGCTGGCCAGGGCCGTATTGAAGTCGTCGCACATGGCATTTTCAAAGTCTTCTTCGTCCTTGTGGGCCGTTTCCAGGAGCTGCTGGGCTTCCGGCGATTTAGCACCGGCCGGCATAGCCAGGAGTTCCAGGACGTTGTCGATGGCCGTGCCCAGGCGTTCGAGGCTGCGCGTCATTTCTTCCAGCCGTTCGTCGCTGAAGTCCAAGGGGCTGCGGTAGTGGTTGGAAATGAGGAAGAAGCGCAGGGCATCGGGGCTGTAGTGTTCCAGGACGTCCTTGACCAGGAAGAAGTTATTCAGGGACTTGCTCATCTTTTCCGAGTTGATGGTGATGAAGCCGTTGTGGAGCCAGTATTTGACCATCGGTTTCTTGCCCGTAAAGGCTTCGGACTGGGCGATTTCGTTTTCATGGTGCGGGAAGATGAGGTCGCTGCCGCCGCCGTGGAAGTCGAAGGTGTCGCCGAGGTACTTATTGCTCATAGCCGAGCATTCGATGTGCCAGCCCGGACGGCCTTTGCCCCAGGGGCTGTCCCACGACGGTTCGCCGGGCTTAGCACCTTTCCAGAGGGCGAAGTCCATGGGATTGTGCTTGCGGTCGTCGACTTCGATACGGGCGCCGGCCATCATGTCGTCGAGGCTGCGGCCGCTCAATTCGCCGTAGTCGGCGAATTTTTCGACGCTGTAATAGACGTCGTGGTCGATGACGTAGGCATAGCCTTTGTCGATGAGGGTCTGGACCATGTTGATGATTTCATCCATGTGTTCCGATACGCGGGGATACTTGTCGGCCCGGCGGATGTGGAGCTTGTCCATGACGTCGAAGTACGATGCGATATAGCGGTTGGAAATGGTATCCCACGTGACGCCTTCGCCGTTGGCGGCGTTGATGATCTTATCATCGACGTCGGTGAAGTTCTGGATGTGCGTGACTTCATAGCCCAAGTGTTCCAGATAGTGCTTGATGACGTCCCACGTGACGAAAGGACGGGCATTGCCCATGTGGGAATGGTTGTACGGCGTAATGCCACAGACATACATCTTGACCTGGCCCGGCGTAACGGGCACGAAGGTTTCTTTCTTACGGGTCAATGTATTATATACTTTCAGTTCTCTCATACGGTAACCTCCCTGAAATTTGAACAAAAAGGCCACCATCCCCTATGACAGAGACGGTGGCCCGTGGTTCCACTCTGTTTTTACGGCAGTGCCGTAATCTTTACTGCGCAGTAACGGGCGCCCCCGGACCGGATTACTCCTTTCACCCGGCCTGCTCACAAAGGCAGCATTGCAGTTTTATGACCTGGAAAGGCTCTCAGCCGTGACCCTTCCTCTCTGTCGGATGCCACTGCAACTCATTTTGATCATCGCAGATTCTTATTTGATACATATTATTAGTTAATACGTATGTATATAGTACCCAATAATCGGGCTCATGTCAAGCCCTTTATGCCAACGTTTCGTCCAGACGGGCCAGGACTTTGTCGCGGCCCATGAGGGCGACGATGACGTTCAGGTCCGGGCCGTGCATGACGCCGGTGACGGCGACGCGGATAGGCATGTAGACGAACTTGCCCTTGACCTTGAGGCCCTTCTGGATTTTCTTGAACAGGGGCTGTACCGTGTCGGGCGTGACGTCGTCGAGGGCAGCCAGTTCGTCGCGGAACATCTTGAGGACGGACGGAGCCGTTTCTTCTTTGAGGACTGCTGCGGTTTCTTCATTTTCCGGCGCATAGTCGTCGGTGAAGAAGACCTTGGCAGCGTCGACGATCTGAGCGCCGTACTGGACGTGTTCGCGCATAGCAGCGCAGATGGCTTTCAACCAGGCAGCTTCCTTTTCGTCCGGATTTTCGCTGGCATAGCCGGCCTTCTGCAGGTGCGGCAGGCAGACGGCATAGAGCTGGTCTTCATCGAGCTGCTTCATGTAATGGAAGTTGATCCAGTTGAGCTTTTCGATGTCGAAGACGGCCGGGTTCTTAGCGACGCGGTCGAGGGTGAACTGTTCGATGAGTTCATCGCGGCTGAAGATTTCCTGATCGCCTTCCGGCGTCCAGCCGAGGAGGGCCAGGAAGTTGACCAGGGCATCGGGCAGGTAGCCCATATCGCGGTACTGCTGGACCGACGTAGCGCCATGGCGCTTGCTCATCTTCTTCTTGTCGGCGCCGAGGATGAGCGATACGTGAGCGAACTGCGGGGCTTCAAAGCCCAATGCCTTGTAGATGACCAGCTGGCGCGGCGTGTTGGACAAGTGTTCTTCCGCACGGATGACGTGGGTGATGTGCATGAGGGCATCGTCGAGGACGACGCAGTAGTTATAGACCGGGATGCCGTCGGATTTGACGATGACGAAGTCGCCGACGTTGTTGGAATCGAAGGATACGTGACCGCGGACGAGGTCGTCCAGTTCAATCGTTTCGTTCTTCGGCGTCTTGATGCGGATGACGTGGGGACGGCCTTCCTTGAGGTACTGTTCGACCGTTTCCTTGGGCAGGTCAGCGCATTTGCCGGAGTAGACCGGCGTTTCGCCTTTGGCCAGCTGAACCTGTTTTTCCGCTTCCAGTTCTTCCGGCGTGCAGAAGCAGTAGTAGGCCTTGCCTTCGGCCAAGAGCTTTTCCGTATATTTCTGATAAATGCCCAGGCGTTCAGTCTGGCGGTACGGGCCATCGGGGCCGCCGACATCGATGCCTTCATCCCAGGTGATGCCCAGCCATTTCAGGGCTTCCTTGATGTTTTCTTCCGATTCCGACGTCGAACGCTTGCGGTCCGTATCTTCGATGCGGACGACGAACTTACCGTGGTTGTGCTTGGCAACGAGGTAGTTGAACAGTGCCGAACGGGCACCGCCGATGTGGAACGGGCCTGTCGGGCTCGGAGCAAAACGAACGCGTACTTCCTGTGACATAAAAAATTCCTCCTAAAGACTATATATATGTATTATTGATAGCTAAGGACCATGGCTGCCGCCTGGGCGGCCATGCCTTCTTCCCGGCCGACGAACCCCAGTTTCTCTGTCGTCGTCGCCTTGACGGAGACAGCGGCCTTGGGGATACGCAGGGCCTCGGCAATATTAGCGATCATCTGCGGCACATAGGGCTTGATTTTAGGCCGTTGTGCCAATAAGGTCACGTCGAGGTTGACGATGCGGCAGCATTTCTCCCGCAGCAGATGGCGGACCTTTTCCAGGAGGACCAGGCTGGAAATATCCTTGAAGGCCTGGTCCGTATCGGGAAAATACGTCCCGATGTCGCGGAGCCCGGCGGCTCCCAGCAGGGCATCCATGATGGCGTGGATGACGACGTCGGCATCGGAATGGCCATCGAGGCCCCGTTCAAAGGGAATCTCGACGCCGCCCAGGACCAGGCGCCGCCCTTCTTTCAGGCGGTGGACGTCATAGCCCGTACCGATGCGCTGGACTTCCCTCCCCTTCATGTACAGGGACAGGATAGGGATGTCGTCACGCGTCGTCACCTTGCGGTTCTTCTCGCTCCCTTCGAGGATGACCACGGGTACCCCCAGGGCTTCGACGAGGGATGCATCATCCGTCGCCTGGATGCCCTCGGTCCGGGCGTGCTCATGGGCTTCCATGAGCAGGTCCCGGTGAAAGATCTGCGGCGTCTGGGCGGCGACCAGGCGGCTGCGGTTCAACGTATGGAGCCGGCCGTCGTCGCCGCGGACCTTGACTGTATCTTTGAGAGGGATGCCGTAAATGGCAGCTCGGGCCGTTTCCATCATGGCCGCTCCCTGGTCATACCAGTCCGGGCCGGCAAAAGGCCGGGCGCCGTCGTGGACCATGACCACATCCACGTCGCGGCTGACGGCCATGAGGCCGTTGTAGACCGAATCTTCCCGTTCGGCGCCGCCCAGGGCGTAGCGCACGGGCTGGATAGGATGGAGGTCATCGACAAGGCGGCGGATTTCCTTCTCATCGACGCGGGAATGGACAATGACCACCTCACTGACCGACCGGGCCGCGAAAATGTGGCGCAGCGTATGGGTCAGGACAGGCTCGCCGCACAAGGGATAAAAGAGCTTGTTCCGCTCGTAGCCGAAGCGGCTCCCTGTGCCGGCCGCTACGACGATGACAGATACTTTCACACATTTCACCTACTCATTAGCAATCTTGACGAATATCATGCGCCCAGCCGACGTCTGCAGGACAGACGTCACCGTAACGGGCACAGTAGAACCGATATATTTCTGGCCATCTTCGACGACGATCATCGTGCCGTCATCGAGATAGGCGACGCCCTGGTTCTCTTCCTTGCCGGCCTTGACGATGAGGACGTTCATGTGTTCCCCAGGGATGCGGGCCGGTTTCAGGGCATTGGCCAGGTCGTTGATGTTGAGGACGGCCACGCCCTGGAGGGCGGCGACTTTATTCAGGTTATAGTCGTTAGTGACGACTTTGGCATTGATCTTGCGGCCCAGGCGGACGAGCTTGGAGTCGACGCCCTGGACGTCGTCGAAATCGTCATTGATGATGCGGACTTCGACGTAATTATCTTCCTGCATCTGTTTCAGGATATCCAGGCCGCGGCGGCCCTTATTGCGCTTCAACAGGTCCGACGAATCGGCGATGAGCTGCAATTCTTCCAGGACGAAGACCGGCACCAGCAGCGGCCCTTCGAGGAAGCCGGTACTGCAAATCTCGGCGATGCGGCCGTCGATGATGGCGCTCGTATCGAGGAGCTTGCCGGAAAATTCCATGTCCTTATGCTTGCTGCCGTGGTCCTTACCGGACTTGCCCAGGCGCAGATTGCCTGCCAGGGCGATGATTTCGCTCTTCTTGCGGATGGCGATGCTCATGCCGGCGTAGCCGAAGACGATGCTGAAGACGATAGGCCCGTAGGCCCCAATGATCGGCAGGCGGGCGAACGCTAGGCCAATTAAATTCGCAATGATAAGTCCAAAAAGCAACCCCAGCGTCCCGACGATGATGTCCTGGCTCTCGAAATCATTCAGGCCCGATTCGATGCGGTGAATCGCTGCCCAGATGAGGCGCAGCACGAACGGCGAAATCCCATAGCCCACCAGGGCACCAACGATGATACCGACGATATAGGCTACGATGGTGATGATAGTCGTACCGAAAATACTGCCGTGGAAAAATTCCCCTTCGATTTCGGCACTGATGAAGGGCGTCGTAATCACCTGGTCGGCAATCATGACGAAGATGACGGCCATAATCAGGACGATGACACCTTTCATGATGTTATCGGCCACATTGCGGCCATTGAACTTCTTCGATTTCGGCCCATCATGATTCGATTCATATTTATCTTCCATAGAGTAAAAAAACACCTCCCCTTTGTATATACTTCTATAACTATACTAGTTTACCACATTTCCCGTCAATGTACCACAGGTGGCGTGTAAAGTTTTTGTGTAGGCCTGTCTATAACACCTTGCACTAGTAAATCGTAAATTAGTAAGTTACGATTTACTAATTTACGATTTACTAAATAATGACTCACTCACACAGATACCGATAGAGCTTATCCTCAACAGGCTTGTCCAAAAGGAACTGGAAATTGACGATAGGCAGCTGCTGCCCTTTGCCATCGGCAATCGTCGTTTCGACAGGATCGCCTAATACCGTCAAATCTCCCATGTAATAGAAGTCGGAGCCTTCGGCATCGCTCTTTTTTACAAACAGCAGTTTCCGCGTGTGCTCATTGCAAATCGCCGGAATCTGCGACGACGTCAGGTGAATCCGAGCCCGCGTCATCCAGCTGAACTGCTGTGGCGAGACGAACTGGTCTTCGTACTTCGTATTGGCCGAAATGTCGTCACGTTTCTCATAGGTGACGAAAATAGGACACGTAGCCCCGACAATCTGATAGCCATTGAGCGTGCCTTCGCGATTCGTCTCATAATTGAGAATGCGCGATACGTCTTTACGGGAATAGCGGCCGTAGCGGACAAAGCCGTTAATGATTTCCGGTTCGTCGTGGACGTAGAGGCTTTCAAAACGATAGGTCCCATAGTCGAGAATATCTTGAACATAGCACTGAAATTCTTTATTTTCTTTCAAATCGTTCCAATAAGGAGTCGCTGTATAAGCATGATTTTCAAAGGAAATGAGCGGCTGTCCGCCGTATTTTTTTCTGGCCGTTTTAGTAAAAAATTGCAAATCCAGCAGGCGGGCCACGCTTTCCATCGTTTCCGCAGACGGCAGGAAATGGTATGTTTCGTTCATTTCCTTAGCCAGGGCCGCCGTAGACCAGGAATCTTCTGTCAGCAAATGACGCAAGACCAGCAATTCTTCTATCCGTTTGCCATTGGCCAGTTCCAGGCTCATCATCTTCAGCACAGCCTGATGCGATGCGTTCAGCGTCGAGTTATAAGGCTCCATGTATTGAACAAATTCAAAAAAAGACTCTTTCTTAGCGACGAACAGCGCCGGATCCTTGTCGCCAAAGCGGACAAAATCCATCATCATCGGCTGGCGGCCCAGGCGATAGGCCATATTATGATATGATTCTTTCAAATCCCGCAGGTCTGCCAAAGCACTTTTGGCATCAATAGCCGCGTAAATTCGTTCTTTGGCGATATCGTCAAAATGAACCGACGTCGGTCCCGGCAGAAAATTGACCTGCATGAGGCGGCGGACAAAATCCTTATCATACGTCCGGTCGCCAAACAGGGCGATGGGAAGTAAAAAGTTATTTTCATAGTTGCCAATGAAATCGAGCACTTCTAAATAGCGCTTATGCGGATATTTGCGCAGTCCCCGGCCTAACTGCTGCACAAAGACGATAGCCGACGTTGTTGGCCGCAGCATGATGACCTGATTGACCTGGGGAATGTCGACGCCTTCATTGAAAATATCACAAGTGAAAATGTAATCGAGATACTGCGGGTCTTCGGCAGCTTTCGCCTCTAAATGACGAATCGCTTCACTCCGTTCGCTTTCGCGCGACGCGCCCGTCAAGGCGACGGCCCGTTTCCCATGCTGGCAAAACGCTTCAGCCAAGGCCTGCGCTTCGTCTACATTGCGGCAAAAGACGAGGCCTTTGATGCGGTCGGCATCACTGCCATACAAATCGGCATAGTATAATATATGTTTTACACGTTCTTCGCAAGTCAAGAGAGCAAAATCGCTCTTATCGTCCAACACGTTGCCATTGACGGTAATCTCGCTGATGCCGTGGTAGTGAAAAGGAACGAGCATATTTTCTTCCAAGGCGTCGTGCAAGCGGATTTCATAAGCAATATGATGATGGAACAAAGCATAAATATCGAAATCATCGGACCGTTCCGGCGTCGCCGTCATACCTAACAGAAATTTGGGCCGAAAATAGCCAATGACCTTTTGGTACGTCGCGGCTCCGCCATGATGCACTTCATCGATGACAATATAGTCAAAAGCATCGGGCGCAAAGGTATGGAGTATTTCATCCTGGGCCAAGGTCTGAATGGTCGCAAAAATATAGGGCTTATCCATTTCTTTATCGTGCCCTGTCAGCAGCCCCGTATCGGCTGGATTAATGCCAATCCGGACGTAACTGTCCCGTGCACTTTTGACGATGAGCTCCCGATGGACGACAAAGAGAAACCGCCGGGGATGCGTTTTTAAGACATCAAAGGCCGACAAATAGGTTTTCCCCGTCCCAGTCGCTGAAATGAGCAGTCCCCGGTCCTGACCATCGTCACGCAACTTTTGAATCCCCGCTAAAGCCGCTTTTTGCATGGCGTTCGGCTGGATTTTATGAAAAGGAACATACACGGACTGCCGTTTCGGTTTATTGTGCGTGTACACAGACTCATAAGCCTGAATCCACGCTTCATTGACGACTTCCGCCGTATCCCACAAGGCATCAAATTCTTCCTTTGTCTGCCTGATGAGCGAGCCGTTTTCTGCCGACGTAAAGAACACATTCCATTCCTGATTGTGCGTCAAGGCATTGGCCGTCATGTTACTGCTGCCAATGACCATGGTATAATTTTCCGGCCCTGCCTGGGAACGATGAAAGAGATAGCCTTTGGCGTGAAAAGCCCGTTCTTCCGTCACCATGCGCAATTCGACATTGGGAAACTTCAACAATTCCCGCAATGCACCGGGTTCCGTAAAGTTCAAATACTGAGAGGCTAAAATCTTCCCCGTCGCCGTCCGGTTCTGAATAAGCGCATCCTTTAGACAGGCAATCCCGCTTTTCGTCAAAAAGGCAACGGAAAACAAGAAGGAATCACAAACGTACAACTGTGACAAAATCGTATCGAGGACCTTGCGCTTTTTATCCTTATTGTTGGTCAGAATTTTCGGAACATACCGTTGGTCCGCTTCCACCGTATAATCAATGAAACCTTCGCGCAAACACTGCTCCAAAGCCCCATATTCCCCCATGGCTATCGCCTACTTTCCAGAAAGCTTTTTCATGATAGGCACATCTGCCGGTGCCCAGTCCAGCGTCGGCATGTCTTCGGGAGCCATCCATTTCGCATCGACGTGTTCTTTGCGGACAAAATCGGGCTTGTCTAAATGGCAGTAAAAGGCGTACATGGTCATGGAAAAATCAGGATAATCATGATGGACCGTCATGTACAAATCCGATTCTTTGACAGATACATGGACATCCATTTCTTCCCGCAGTTCCCGTTCAATGGCCGTGTGCTTGGCTTCGCCTGGTTCAATCTTGCCACCGGGAAACTCGTATTTGAAACTGACATAGTCAAATTTCCCCTGACCCCGTTCCATACAAAGAATTTTCCCATCATACTCCAAAATCGCAGCTACCACTTCTAAATGTTTCATCAAAATTCCTCTCTTCTGCATTGTTTTCTCTATTGTATCACATCCGAATCGCTCCGTATATTTTTACCGTTTTTGTATGTATACCCAATCATTTTCATTTTGAATATATCGTAGATATGGTTTTAATTTTGATTCCTCTGTAGAGGATACCAATCTATACTTCTCTCTTAACCATTGGCTATTAGGCAATTTCTTTTCCACAACACAAAACAGGCTGTCATTCAGTTCGTCATATACCAAATACTTTACAGAATCATCTTCCCCACCTTTGACGATAAAAACATGATCTTGAAATTTATATTTTTCACCATGGTACATGAGCGTAATTTCAGGAATCAAGGCCGCTGTAGTTTCTAAGTCAACCACTTTGCCCGTGGTGAACGTACTCCCGCCTATAGAGGCGGGAGCTTCCTGCTTCAGCGAGAACAGCGCCATTGGCTCCGAAGAGCTACAGCGACTTACACTCTCTCCACAGGCGTAGATTCCCGTGCGACCCACGGTATTTTATGGATTACGTCAGGCAAATATCCGCCTGGCTTCTTCCCGAATATTTATGGCAGCGTTCTTATCGCGGTTATGGTGACTGCCACATTTAGGGCAATCCCATTCCCTTACAGATAAGTCCTTGGTTTCGTGGTTCTGATATCCGCAAACATGGCACAGCTGGCTGCTTGGATACCACTTGTCTATCTTGATAAGCTGTTTGCCTTGCCAAGCCAGTTTATACTCTAGCATGTTCGTGAACATATTCCAGCCATTGTCAGCTACGGATTTGCCAAAACTGAACTTGCCACCCTTTTTCTGCTTGGCCATCGCTTTGACGCTAATATCCTCAATGCCAATGACATCATAGCGGTCTGCAAGGTAGCGAGCCTTCTTATGCAGGAAATCCCGCCGTTGATTGGACACTCTCTCATGGAGAATAGCTACGCGAAGCCTTTGTTTTTCTCTGTTGTGACTTCCTTTCTGCTTTTGGGATAGCTTCCGCTGTGCCTTAGCCAATCTCTTCTCTGCCTTTCGCAGGAAATCGGGATACTTAGCATCCTCCTCATCGGAAGCCACATACAAGCCGTGCATCGCAAAATCCAAGCCAAGGAAGGTCTTCGGTATGACCGGGAGTATTTGGTTTTCATACTCCACCAGCATACTGATATAGTACTTTCCTGATGGCGTCTTGCTGATGGTTACGGTCTTTATGATACTGTTCTCCGGCAAGGGACGATGCTGGCATAATTTCACCCAGCCGACTTTTGGCAGTTTCACCTTATGGCCCTCGATTCGGACAGAACCCTTCTGGTTGTTTGTGGAATACGAAGCACGATTATTCTTCCTTGACTTGAAGCGTGGCTTGCCGAAATGCTTTCGGTTGCTCAAGAAGTTATGGTATGCCTTGTTCAGGTTCATTTGAGCGTTGGCAAGAGCCAGACTATCCACTTCTTTCAGCCAAGGGAATTCTTCCTTGTACTGCGCAGGCGTGTTATTCAGCTTTTGGCCGGTTTCCTTATAATAGTCAATGCAGTCACTCAGCATCTTGTTGTAGATGAATCGGACGCACCCAAAGGTCTTGGCAAACATCATTTTCTGTTCTCTTGTCGGATAGATTCTGTATCGGTATGCCTTATTCACTACCATCACCTGCCTTGACTTTCCCAATCCTTTCACGATTACTACTGCTTACTACTGATTATACCGCAAAACAAAATGTGATGCCATCATTTTTCTGATGGCATCGAGCCCTCAGAAAAACCTGCAATTCATCTCACCGCCTAAAGAGGCGGGAGACTTCTTGCAGAATCAGGTTAAAAACTTGTATATTATTTTTGTCTCCCATATACACTGTTCCAACTTCAGGTTCTTTATACCCTATAACCATATAATAGATAGAATGTCCGACCGCATCCCCCCTACTAAAACAATAAAAAATACTAGGTCCCGATAAATAAAATAAGCAACTTATATAGCCTATTCAAGCAACTATTTACATATAATTTTTTGTTCATGAAACCTCTCCAGCATCATCATGAATGAAAATTATCCGCTAAAGGACCACCATGGGACAAGAATAAGCTATGGTCAAATCTCACAGTAGGGCTGCCCAGCCACAGCTGTCCGTTTTGGCAACCGTCCTGCGCCTTCCGTCGGTCGGCACCTGACGGGCCAAAAAGGCTTGGGACGTTCCCTACGCACAAGGCCGCTGGACGTGTATTTTTGTGGCCTACCAGCTGTAACGCGCGTATTTTCATGGGGATAACCTCTTCACTAAGTTAGGGGACTCCCGGGAAACTGTTGACGAACTGGATGCGGATGTCCGGGAAGGAATCGACGAATTGGACTGTGAAGTCTTCGCCGTAATCGACGAACTGCCATTGGCCGATGTCATCGGGGAAATAGTAGACAGTCTGGACGCGCAGGTCCGGGAAGGCGCTGACGACCTGGACGCGGATATCCGGGAAGGAATCGACGACGCGGACTTTGCCGGCCAGACGGATGCCGTTGAAATAGCCGTCCGGCGTCACAGCCGAGGCAGCCAGGGCGGCTCCGCTGAAACAGAAAAAGCAGAGAACCAGTAAAGCTAACTGAATCCATTTTCGCATGATGATACACTCCTTTCCAGTTATAGTTATCGTTAACGGCCAGCCATCAACCTCTCAGTCAGCTGCGCTGACAGCTCCCCTATCAGGGGAGCCGGAAAACAGCCACCCAACGTGGGCGCCCCTACAGGTCAGGCGGGGCGCCAGCTACAGCCGTCCGTTCTGACAACCGTCTTGCGCCCTTCATCGGCCGGCACCTGACGGGCCAGAATGGCTTGAGACGGCCCATGCGGATTATGCCTCCCATAATAGGGGAGGTGGCCGTAAGGCCGGAGAGGTTGCCTTGAAAACCTCTCAGTCAGCTGCGATGACAGCTCCCCTATCAGGGGAGCCACGAACCACTAGCCACTAGCCACTAGCCACTAGCCACTAGCCACTAGCCACTAGCCACTAGCCACTAGCCACTAGCCACTAGCCACTAAAATTAGCGTAACAGGTTTACTCAAAAAAGGCAAGCGAAAAGGCGCTGTCGCATAAAGACAGCGCCTTTTGGGGTATTAAGTTCGCAGTTTGTAGCATAAGGTTATCTCCGGAAGGCCTTTTCGATGGCTTCGCGCAGGGTGGCTACACCTAGGAAATGGCAGTCCGGGAATTGGTCTGTTTCGATGTCTTCCAGGTTGCCTTTGGGCAGGATGAAGGTGTTGAAGCCCATCTTGGCCGCTTCTTTGACGCGGCGCAGGGCCTGGGGGACGCGGCGGATATCGCCGGTGAGGCCGACTTCGCCCATGACGACGGTCCGGCTGTCCATGGAGATGTCTCGCAGGCTGGAATAGACGGCCAGGGCAACGGGCAGGTCGGCTGCTGTTTCGGTCAGGCGCAGGCCGCCGACGACGTTGATGTAGACATCCTGGCTGCCCAGGGGTACGCCCAGGCGCTTTTCCAGGACGGCCAGGAGGATGATCAGGCGGTTATAGTCCATGCCCGATGCCGTCCGCCGCGGGACGGCGAAGACGGAATGAGCCGTCAAGGCCTGGATTTCACCGAGCATGGGCCGCATGCCGTCCAGGACGGCAGCTACGGCTGAGCCGGCCTGGTCGGCTGCCCGTTCGGCCAGGAGCAGCTGAGACGGGTTCTCCAGTTCCGACAGGCCGCTGCTGGTCATGGTGAACAGGCCCGATTCATTGGTCGAGCCGAAGCGGTTCTTGATGCCCCGCAGGATGCGGAACTGGTAGTTCCGTTCACCTTCAAAGTAGAGGACCACGTCTACCATGTGTTCCATCATGCGCGGCCCGGCAATGGCGCCGTCCTTGGTGACGTGGCCGATGACGACGACGGGGATGCCTTCGCTTTTGGCAAAGGTCATGAGGCGGCCCGTGTTCTCGCGAATCTGGGCCAGACTGCCCGGCGTCCCTTCGACGGACTGGCTGTACATGGTCTGGATGGAATCGACGACCAGCAGGGCCGGCCGCCGCTTCTTGGCTTCATCAAGGATATGGTCCAGGGACGTATCGGCCTGGATAATCAAGTCCGGCGTGGAAATGCCCAGGCGCTGGGCGCGCATCTTGATCTGGCCCGCCGATTCTTCGCCAGAGCCGTAGAGGACGATGCCGTTCTTGTCACAGACGGCAGCGGCCAGCTGCAGGACCAGCGTCGACTTGCCGATGCCCGGGTCGCCGCTGAGCAGGATCAGCGCCCCTGGGACGATGCCGCCGCCAAGGACGCGGTCCAGTTCGCCAATGCCCGTTTCCATGCGGGCCATGTCTTCCATGGCGATATCCGCCAGGGACGCCGCCTGCGACGCCGGCCCGCTGCGGGCCATGCTCTGTGCCGCCTTGGGCGCTTCCGGCGCGACCGTCTCTTCAACCATGGTATTCCATTCGCCGCACTGCGGGCAGCGGCCGAGCCAGCGGCTGGACACGCTGCCGCAGTTACTGCAGACGTAACGGGTCTTTATCTTTGCCATGACTGCTCCTTACTCCGTCGTAAAGACGAGTTTCTTCTTGTCCAGGCTATCGACATGGATCGTATTGCCTTCCTTGACACTGCTGCTGAGGAGCATTTCGGCAATCGGGTCTTCGACGAGCTTCTGGATAGCCCGCTTCAACGGCCGGGCGCCATAGGCGAAGTCCGTCCCTTCCTCGACCAGGACGTCGTCGGCAGCCGTCGTCCAGTCGAGGGCGACGCCTTTTTCGCCGAGGCGCTTGGTCAGGTCCTTGAGCAGGATGTCGACAATCTGGCGCAGGTCTTTCTGTTCCAGCGGCTTGAAGACGATGATTTCGTCGATACGGTTGAGGAATTCCGGCCGGAAGAAGCGTTTCACATCGGCCATGATTTCCTTCTTGGCTACTGCAAAAGATGCTTCCCGGTCCTTGGCGCTGTCGCCGCCCGTCGAGAAGCCCATGACCGGGCCCGACGGCTTGAGATGCGATGCGCCGAGGTTGCTGGTCATGATGATGACCGTATTGCGGAAGTCGACAGTCCGCCCTTTCGAATCGGTCAGGCGGCCTTCGTCGAGGACCTGCAGGAGCAGGTTGAAGAAGTCGCTGCTGGCCTTTTTCACTTCATCAAAGAGGATGACGCTGTACGGCTTTTCCCGGACGGCATCGGTCAGTTCGCCGCCTTCTTCATAGCCGACGTAGCCCGGAGGCGCGCCGACCAGGCGGGAAACGCTGTATTTTTCCATGAATTCGCTCATGTCGATGCGGATCATGTTGTCAGCACTGCCGAAGAGCTGGGCTGCCAGGGTCCGGGCCAGTTCGGTCTTGCCGACACCGGACGGGCCGAGGAAGAGGAAGGAACCGATAGGCCGGTTGGCATCCTTGAGGCCGGCGCGGGCCCGGCGGACGGCTTTGGCCACAGCCGTGACGGCATCGTCCTGGCTGATGACCCGTTTGTGCAGTTCTGCTTCCAAATGGAGGAGGCGCTGCGATTCCGTTTCCGTAATCTGCTGGACCGGGACGCCTGTCCACATGGATACGACGTCGGCAATGTCGTTTTCCGTAACGACGAGCTTTTCATCGTCGTGCTGCTTCTTTTCTTTCTGAAGGGCCGAGATTTCCGACGATACTTTCTTGCCGGCATCGCGGAGGGACGCGCATTTTTCAAAGTCTTCGCCAGCCAGGGCCGCTTCTTTTTCTTTATTGATGTCGGCCAATTTTTGTTCCAGGTCCTGGAGTTCGTGGGACGGCGCATAGACCTTCATGCGGACACGGGCCGCCGCTTCGTCCATGACGTCGATGGCCTTGTCCGGCAGGTAGCGGTCGGAAATGTACCGCGCCGACAATTTGACCGCAGCCTTTACAGCTTCGTCGGTGATGCGGGCCTTGTGGAAGGCTTCGTAGCGGTCGCGCAGGCCGAAGAGGATAGCCATGGCGTCGTCTTCCGTCGGTTCGCCGACCAGGACGGGCTGGAAGCGGCGGGCCAGGGCGGCATCTTTTTCAAAGTGTTTCTTATATTCGTCGATAGTCGTGGCGCCGATGCACTGCAAATCGCCACGGGCCAGGGCCGGTTTGAGGATGTTGGCCGCATCCATGGCGCCTTCGACGGCACCAGCCCCGATGAGCTGATGGATTTCGTCGATGAAGAGGATGATCGAGTCGTCCTGTTCGATTGTGTCGAGGATGCGCTTGATCCGTTCTTCAAATTCACCACGGTACTTGGTACCGGCGACGATACTGGCCAAATCGAGGGAGAAAATGCGCTTGTCCAGCAGGCTGTCGGGCACATTGCCAGTGATGATGCGCTGGGCCAGGCCTTCGGCGATGGCCGTCTTGCCGACGCCAGGGGCGCCGATGAGGACCGGATTGTTCTTGGTCCGGCGGCTGAGGATCTGGATGACGCGGCTGATTTCCTTTTCCCTGCCGATGACCGGGTCGATTTTCCCCTGTTTGGCCCATTCATTAAGGTCGCGGCCGAACTGGGACAAGTCGCTGCCGTTCTTGGACGGTACGGCATCGCCGCCTTCGACGGCCGGGTCGTTCATGAGCTCGCTCAGGCGCTGGGAGACCAGGTCCGGGTCGATGTCCATATCTTCCAGGATCTGGACGGCCATGCCGCTCCCTTCTTCGAGGATGCCGGCCAGCATATGTTCTGTGCCGACATAGTTCTGTTCCAGCCGGTTGGCTTCGCGGACGGCCAGTTCCATAGCCCGCTTCGTCCGCGGTGTCAGGCGCAGCTTCGTCGGCGAATCCTGGCCCCAGCCGACATGCTGTTCGATGGCGCGGGTAACATTTTCCGGCGTCAGGCCCAGCTGGTTGAGGAGCAGGCCAGCGATGCCGTCTGTATTGAGAACGAGACCGAGCAGGATATGTTCGGTCCCTACATAATCATGGTGGAATTTCTGTGCCGCTTCCTGCGCATACTGCAGGACGGCTTTAGCGTCATTGGTGAGACGATTGTTCATCATGGGAAATCACTTCCTCCGGTAAGCACTGAGTACTTGCTGCACGGCTTCAGCCCGCTGGTGTTCCAGCTCTTCCCCGTTCAGTTCGGTCCCGGCCTTGAGCTGCAGGTAAGCCGGTTCGACGACGGTCATGATGGCTTCATAAGCCAGAGGGCCTTCGGGGATAACCCCCATGTCGATGCCGAAACGCAGGTCGCTGGCCAGGGCCAGGGATTCCTGGTCGGCCAGGAGCCATGCCCGGCTGAGGGTGCCGTAAGTACGCAGCCATTTATCTTTTAATGTATTTTCATTGTGGTCCCAGACCAGGCTGCGGCAATTCTGTTCTTCCTGGACAATCTGGGTGACGATTTTGCGCAGCTGGTCGAGGATATCTGTCTCGGTCACTCCCAGGGTAATCTGATTGGTGATCTGGAAGATGTTGCCGATACATTCATTGCGTTCGCCGTACATCCCGGATACGGTGAAGCCGAATTTAGTAATGCCCTGGACGATGCGGTTGAACCGCTTCATGAGGATCAGGGCCGGGACGTGGATGGTCACGCCGACGGTCAGGCCCGTACCGGTCAGGGACGGACTGGCCGTGAGGTAACCGAAATCGTCGCGGAAGGCGAAATCCAGGTGGCTTTCCAGGGCATCATCGACCTGGGCCGCCTGATCCCAGACGCGCTGGAGGTCGAAACCAGGTGCTGCCGTCTGGATGCAGAAATGGTCTTCTTCATTGATCATGATCGACACGGCCCCGTCTTCGCGGAGCAGGAGGCCCCGGTGCTTGGGCTGTTCGATATGGCTGGCCGAGGAAAAATGTTTCACTGCCAGCATTTCCCGTTCCAGCGGCGACAATTCGTCGAGGCCGATGAAGGTATAGCGCCCATGGCCCAGGGTATCGAGGGTACCAATCTGGCGTTTGCCCTCTTCGAGGACGGCGGCCAGTTCCGTATCCGACGCCTTATCGGGAAAGACGTATTTCTTCAGGTTACGGTCCAGGCGGACGCGGCTGTCGATGACGATATCGTTGAAGTTTCCCGTGCCGTCCTGCCAGGGGCAGAGCGGCTGCTGGAGCATATCGTGGACCATGGCTTATTCCCCCTTTCCGCCATCCGGCAGCTGACGCTGGAGGGCGCGGATCTCATCGCGGACTTTCACCGCTTCTTCATAGCGTTCTTCCTGGACCAGTTTCTGCAGGTGCTGGCGCAGGCGTTTGACGTGTGTCGCCGTCCGGAAGACACCGGTACCGCGGTTGGGCACCTTGCCGACGTGCTTGCTGTGGCCGTGGATGCGGCGCAGGAGAGGCGGAATCTCTTCCTTGAAGGCTTCGTAGCAGTCGGGGCAGCCGAACTTCCCGAGGCGGTTGAATTCGCTGTAGGTCATACCGCAGCTGGCACAGCGCGGTTCGTCGCCGCTGCGTCCCTGGTAGTCCGGGTAGGCCATCTTGCGGAAAAAGTCGTTATCAATAATATTCAAATCTCTGAAATTAGAAAAATTGGTCTGTTTCTTGGCACAGGCTGCACACAGGTGCAAATCCGTGCGCCGCCCGTTCTCGATCTTGACGATATGGACAACAGCCTCTCTTTTCTTACAGGCATCACATAACATAGCCCTCACGTCCTTTCTATCACTCAATGGAGATTGAGGTTCTTCAAAATGTCGCTGATGACCAGCAGGCGCGTCCCTTCGTCGTCGATGCGGCGATAGAGGGATTCAAAGGTCAAATGGAGGATGACCGCTTCGTTGTTGGTCAGGCTGCGCCGCTTGAGGAGCTGGTACAGCAGGGCATCCAGGTCTTCCATGGAAATGCTGACGGCCGGCAGCCGTTCGTGCAGGAGGACCGGCGTGCGGTCCTGCTTCTTCGGCGTCAGCTTGATGATGCGGACGAATCCGCCGGACCCGCGCCGCGATTCGACCAGATAGCCCTTGTCGTTGGAAAAACGCGTGCTCAGGACGTAGCTGATCTGGGACGGAGCGCATTGCAGTTCGTCGGCCAGCTCATTACGGCGCAATACAATGTCTGAATTGTCTTCTTCTAACAATTTATGTAAAATGAATTGTTCAATCTTATCCGCTAATACACTCATCATAATCACCCCGTAAAAATATATTTTCCTTTTTGACTTTCATACAACTCTATTATATTCGTCTTTTTGACTTTACGCAAGAGGCCTGTCCCCATTTCCCATCATATAGGCAATAGTCTCATTCGAAAAAAAGGCGCTGTTACATGAAGACAACGCCTTTTTGAGCTTTAAGTTTGCAGTTTGTAGTTTTTAGTGAGTGGTTTTCTACAAACTCCATGCTACAAACTATAAATTGAAAGGTACCTTGCATGATGGCAGAAATCTTCATGCGATAGTCCTACGACGAACGATGAACGGCACTCTGCCTGCGTCCTGTTGTACAAAGGCCCATAATAGTGTATGATATATGAACTATAATCATCAAATGTGAGGTGTTCCCATTGAAACGATTCGGCCCGGGTTCGGTCCGTTATTATTTTTACCATGAAAAGAAATTGCTGCTCATCGTCACGCTGAGCGGTATCTTATACAATGTCGGCATGATTGCCGGCCCCTGGTTCGACGGGCAGCTGGCCCAATACCTCTATGATATTTTCGGCGGTACCCGGACGGCAGCGGATATGTACGTCCTCTGTCTCTGTTACGCTCTGGTCATCCTCGGCGTCCAGGGCGCCCGCTATGTCAAGCGCCTGTACGTCCGGAAGTTCGCCAACAACATCAGCCTTTCCATGAAAGACCGGCTCTACCAGCACCTGGTCCAGACGCCGAAGCGGGACATGGAGCAGGCCGATACGGGTGCCTTGATGACCAAAGTCATTTCCGACATCGACACCTGCGTCGAAGGGATGCGCAAGTTCACGACGGAAATCTTCGATACCGGCGTCGTCATGGCGGCCTATGTGGTCATGCTCGTCTGGTATGACTGGCGCCTGACGCTGTGCGTCCTCATCTTCCCGCCCATCGCCTATGCCCTGGCCAACAGCCTGCGCCGCCTGGTCGCCGTGACGGCGGCCCGCAGCAAAGAAAGCAGCGGCGCCCTGTCGGGCATGACCCTGGACCGCATCAGCAACGCCCTGACGTACCGCGTCTACGGCGAAGAAGCCGTACAGGATCAGCGGTATGAAGGCTACCTGGCTGACTATGAAAAGAAGATGATCCTGGCCAATCTCTGGGAAAATACACTCCAGCCGATTTACAAAGTCATCGCCATGATCGGCACGATGCTGGTCATCTGGTTCGGCGGCCGCAACGTCCTGGGGACGGGCTGGGAAACCTGGGACATTGCGGCCTTTTCGACGTACTTGGTCTGTTTCGTCAAACTGGCCACGAAGTCGTCCCATGCGGCAAAATTGTTCAACGCCATCCAGAAAGCCCAGGTTTCGTGGCAGCGCATCCAGCCCCATCTCCAGGCGGCAACGGAACTGCCCGATCCCGTACCGCAGGCAGCCCCGGCAGCCCTGACGGTCCGCCACCTGTCCTTCACCTATCCCGGCAGTGACGGCCCTATTTTCCAGGACCTCTCCTTCTCGGCCCGTCCCGGTACTATCATTGGCATCACCGGGCCTGTCGCCTGCGGCAAATCGACGCTGGGCCAGGCCTTCCTCTGTGAAAACCCGCACGGCGGCCAGATTTTCTTTGGCGCCAAGGAACTGGGCAACGGCCACACGGCGCCAGACGGCATCGTCGGCTACTGCGGCCACGACGCGGAACTCTTTGCGGCTACCGTCGAAGAGAACATCCGCCTCGGCCTGTCCGGTGACATCGCCCCGGTCCTGAAAAGGGTCTGCATGGACCAGGACTGCGCTACCTTTCCGAAGGGGATAGAGACGCCCATCGGCGAAGGCGGCCAGCGCTTGTCCGGCGGCCAGCAGGCCCGTATCGCCCTGGCCCGGGCCCTGTTCCATCCGCGGCCGCTCCTCATCCTCGACGACCCTTTTGCCGCCGTCGACATGGCGACAGAACGGAAGATTTTCACCAGCCTGCGCCAGGATTACAGCGACCGCATCATTCTCCTCATCTCGCACCGCCTGAGCCTCTTCCCCAATCTGGACCAGGTCATCTGGATCAACGGGGACGGGACCAGCGTCGTCGCCACGCACGAAGCTCTATATGCATCCTGTCCGGCCTACCGGAATCTCTATGACCTGCAGCATGCCCAGGGAGGTACCCGCCATGCGTAATATTTTCTGGCAGACCCTGAAAAAGAACAGCCTGCTCCTGGTGGTCCTCATCGCAGCCATCATCGCGTCCATCGCCGTGAGCGTCACGCCGCCCCTCATCCTGCAATACATCGTCGACAGCCTGGTCAGCGGCTCGTTCAGCGCCTATCCCCTGCTGACGGCAGGCATTCTCTACTTTGCCCTCAATGCCGGCAGCGGCCTCGTCGATGCCCTCAAGGAGACGCTGATCACCGTCTTCGGCCAAAAAATCACCCACGGCCTGCGCTCGGCCATGTGCCAGCGCCTCGACGAATTGCCGGCTGCGTACTTCGTCAGCCATGAAGCCGGTGCCGTCACGTCGATTTTCGTCAACGACGTCGATACCCTGGAAAACCTCTTCGATTCCGGCGTCGTCAGCATGATTGCCGATGCCTTCACGATTCTCAGCATCCTCGTCGTCGTCTTCCACCTGAGCCTGGGCCTGGGCATATTGCTCTGTATCTGCCTGCCCCTCTTGTTTATCCTGACCCGCTATTTCCAGAAGCGCATGCTCCAGGCCCAGCGGGACAACCGCATCGCCGTAGGCCGGACGAACGAACTCATTCCGGAAACGGTCCATAATATCCGCACCATCCACACGTGCCAGCAGGAACGCTACCTGCGACAGCGCTATGGCCGGACGATCCGGGCCAGTTTCGACGCCATGGAACGGAGCAATTTCTGTGACTCCATCTATTCGCCAATCATCATCACCAGCTGCACGGTCATCATCAGCCTTATGATGGCCCTGTCCGTCAGCAGTCCGTCCCTGCAGGAAATCTTCGGCATGACCGTCGGCAGCGTCGTCGCCCTCATCGCCTATGTGCGCCGCATCTTCTCGCCTTTAGAAAGCATCGGCATGGAAATCCAGAACATCCAGTCTGCCGTCGCCGGCATCGGCCGCCTGAAAGACTTCTTTGCCGAACCCATCCAGGAACGAAAAGAACCGGAAGTCCCTGACGCAGCAGCGGCACCACTGGTCATCGACGATGCCGCCTTTGGCTATGGCCGGGAAAAAGATATTTTCCGCCACTTTTCGCTCACCGTCACCGCCGGGGAAATGGTCACCATCACCGGCCGTACCGGCGCCGGCAAGAGCACCCTTTTCAAACTCATCCTCGGCCTCTACCAGCCCCGGGAAGGCCAGATCCGCATCTTTGGCTGCGACCCGTCCCGGCTGGCCCCTGCTGTCCGGCGCCAGGTCTTCGGCTACGTCGAGCAGCAGTTCTACGCCATCAGCGGTACCGTCGCCGACCAGATCAGCCTCAAGGACCCGCGGGTCACAGCAGGCGCCATCGAAAAAGCCCTGCACCTCGTCGGTCTGTGGGATACGTGCTGTGCCCTGCCCCAGGGACTGGACACGCCCTTCCGGCCGGAACTCTTTTCCCGCGGCCAGAGCCAGCTCCTGTCCATCGCCCGGGCCGTCGTCATGAACCCGCAGATTCTCTTGTTCGATGAAATCACGGCCAACCTCGATTCCCTGACAGAAAGCCAGGTCCTGCAGGCCCTGCAGGCCGCTGCCAAAGACCGGACGGTCCTCTCCATCTCCCATCGCCTCTACGAAGCCCAGGGCGGCCGCCGCGTCGTCATCGGAGAAACAGAAGCGTAGGTCGTTCGTCGTTTGTGGTTCGTCGTAAAAAAAGGGGCTGTCGCATTAAGCCATTTTGGCTTCGTGCGACAGCCCCCCTTTTTTTTTATTCTATTTCATCGTTCTATTCTCTTTTTTCTCGCTAAACGTAAAAAAGGT
>NZ_JBKKJR010000025.1:0-34572 GCF_046614755.1 Megasphaera indica | reverse complement strand
ATGACTATGAAAAATTATATGCAAACTACAAGAAAAAGGCAGCTTTGATTGCTGGATAACTGATTGATAGAAACCTCAATTTAATTTGTACTCAAACTTGACATAGGACCATTATGTCTCGTCGTAACCGCCCGGCTGTCCCTGATGACTCCAGCCGGGATTTAAAACGCCAGGAAGGGATTTTCCTCAGCACTTTTGCCCTCATGGTCCTCTTTCTCGTATCCTTATACCTTCCCCTTCCCGTGGCTGTCCCCATCGTACTGGCCGTCGTCCTCGTCGCCTGGACTGTCGCCATGTACGTCAAATTCCATGACTTCTACAAGATGCGCGACCGTGGCCAGCGGACGTGGTGTGTCACCATTTCCATGTACGCCAGCCTCATCCTGACCCTGGCCTGTGCCTGGTATTTTACCAAAGACGCCCCTCTGACGGATGAATATGCCCTGGTCTTCCTCTTCGGCTTCATGTTCTTCACGTACATGGTCTACCGCACCCTGAGCCCGACTATGGTCGTCGGCAACCGCCGTATCAGGTATAAGTAAAAAAAGCGCTGTCCCATAAAGACAGCGCCTTTTTTAGTGATTAGCAGTTAGTGGCTAGGGGTTAGTCAATGACAAACCCCTTTTGAGTTGTAGGGGCGACCACGTGGGGCGCCCGCTCTGGAATATATATGGTAGGTCGTTCATCGTTGATTGCATAGGATTAAAAATATCAACCTATCACGATGAACTACGAACGAACTACGAAATTACTGCTGAGCACGTTCTTTTTTGTAGAGGTCAGCTGTGATGGCATCGGAGCAGCATACAGCAACGACGTCAGCAACGTCTTCAGACGAGCAGCCACGGGACAAGTCGAGGATAGGTTTATCCAAGCCCTGGACCAAGGGGCCAAGAGCCGTTGCGTTAGCGAAACGCTGAACCATCTTGTAGCCAATGTTAGCAGCATCGAGGTTCGGGAAGATGAGGACGTTAGCGTGGCCGGCAACTTTGGAGCCCGGTGCTTTGTGTTCGCCAACTTCCGGTACGAGAGCAGCATCAGCCTGGAGTTCGCCGTCGAAGTCGAAGTCGACGTTGCGTTCTTTCAGGATTTCAACAGCATGGCGTACGTTGTCGACGGATTCGCCAGCGCCAGAACCTTTGGTGGAGTAAGAAAGGAAAGCGACTTTCGGGTTGAGGATCTGGACCGTGCGGCGAGCGCGTTCTACACAGATGCAAGCGATATCAGCGAGCTGTTCCGACGTCGGATTGGGGATAACGCCGCAGTCACCGAGTACGAGGATACCGTTATCGCCATACTGCGGAGTATTGGTCAAGAGAATGAAAGCGGAAGATACGGTCTTGTTGCCAGGACGGGGGCCGATGACCTGAAGGCCTGCGCGGATAACTTCAGCAGAAGTCGTAGCAGCACCGGATACGCAGCCGTCAGCTTCACCGAGAGCAACGAGGCCAGCTGCGAAGAAGGTGTAGTTGTTGAGCATGATTTCACGAGCTTTTTCCAGGGTCATGCCTTTCTTTTCACGACGTTTTGCGAAGTAAGCGCAAAGTTCGTCCATACGATAGTAAGTTTCAGGGTCGACGACTTCGACACCGGTGAGATCGATCTGGAATTTAGCAGCATCTTTTTTGATCTGTTCCAGTTTACCTACGAGAACGATTTTAGCAAAACCATCAGCCAAAACGCGTTCAGCAGCTTTCAATACACGACGGCTGTTCGTTTCCGGAAGGACGATTTTTTTCTGTGCTTTGGAAACGCGGGCTTTCAAATCTTCTGTAAATCTCATTTGGGTACCACTCCTTGTAAGTTCTTAGAAATTAGTAGGAATATGTCCTTATGCTAAAGAAAATATCCCATCGCTACCATTCATTATAATACAAAATTTATAGGAATCAAACATATTATTACGCATATATAAAATGAGCAGAAGAAATAGACTATACCGATTGCGCAACCCAAAGGCCAATGTGATACGTATTTTATATCGTTCATTGCAGGGGACGCCCTTTGAGCGTCCCGCCGCAGGTCGCAGTTCGCAGTTCGCAGGCCGCGGACCGTGGCGGCAAATCACTCGTCATGGGTAGAACCCTTCAGACGCCTGCGGCGCCAGCTCCCCTTCACATGGGAGCCACTAGCCACTTTTACTTTATAGTTTGTAGTACAGAGTTTGTAGTTTGTAGAAGAGGGCCTTAAATTTAAGAGCCGTCGCTAAAAACTACAAACTTAATACTCAAAAGGTCCTGTCGCATAACGACAGGACCTTTTGTTTTGGTGGGCGATAACAGGATCGAACTGCTGACATCCTGCTTGTAAGGCAGGCGCTCTCCCAGCTGAGCTAATCGCCCATGATTGTGGTGACCCCTACGGGATTTGAACCCATGTTCTCGCCGTGAAAGGGCGATGTCTTAGACCGCTTGACCAAGGGGCCACGTATGTGGAATGTGGTGATCCACCCGAGATTCGAACTCGGGACACCCTGATTAAAAGTCAGGTGCTCTGCCAACTGAGCTAGTGGATCATGATTGGCAGGGGTAGTAGGATTCGAACCTACGAATGACGGAGTCAGAGTCCGTTGCCTTACCGCTTGGCGACACCCCTGTATGGCTCCTCAAGTAGGACTCGAACCTACGACAAATCGGTTAACAGCCGATTGCTCTACCAACTGAGCTATTGAGGAACAATAGCTTCCCGAAGGAAATGGAGCGGAAAACGAGACTCGAACTCGCGACCCCCACCTTGGCAAGGTGATGCTCTACCACTGAGCTACTTCCGCATGACGACTTTCTAAGTATATCACATCGGGATCGATATGTCAACGCTGTATTCCGGCGGGCCGTTGTGCCCGTCACAGTGCTTAATTATAATACCATGACGTATGAGATTTGTCAAGAAAAAAAATTACCGGCTGCATATGCGGCCGGTAATTTTTTTCTGTAGGGGACGCCCAAAGGGCGTCCCGCCTGATTCCGATATCATGGCGGGCAGCCCTTTGGGACGGCCCTACGATTTACGGCCTACGATATTTCCCCTGCCTGTCCGATGAAGCCGCGGACGACGTTGGGGATAGTCAGGTCTTTCGTTCCAGCCCCGTAGGCCACGGTGTCGTAGACGAAATCCTTCGGGCGGACGCCGGCATGCGCCAGGACTTTGACCAGGGCGGCGCCGGTCGGCGTGACCAGTTCGCCTTTGATATCCGTCGCATACCAGGGAATCCCGGCCAGGAGTTCGGCCGTCGCCGGTGCCGGGACGGGCATGATGCCGTGAGCGCAGCGGACAAAGCCGCTGCCGGCATGGAGCGGCGACGTGGCGATCTGTTCGATGCCCAAGTATTTCAGGCACCAGACCGTACCGACGATATCCAGGATACAGTCGATGGCGCCGACTTCATGAAAGTGTATCTCGTCGGCGGGGACGCCATGCACCTTGGCTTCGGCTTCTGCCAGGGCCTGGAATACGGCCAGGCTCTTGGCCTTGATATCGTCCTCGATAGGTGCACCTTCGATGATCTTGGTAATTTCCGGAAGGCCCCGGTGCTGATGGTGATGATGATGGCCCGTCATATCGACGAGATGGCCCTGGCCGGCCAACTCTTCCCCATGATGCGCGTGGTGTTCATGGTGTTCGTGTCCCTGTTCATGGTCGTGATGCTCATGATGGTCGTGAGCCCCGTGGTCATGACGTTCTGCATCGAGGAGGACATTATAATAGATAGACTGGATGCCCAGCTTGTTGACGCTGTGGCACACCAAGTCATAGCCCGTCAGGTTCAGCGAGGCCATGGCCTGTTTAAAGGCTTCAAAGGGGACACCGGCCTGGATGAGCATGCCGATGAACATATTGCCGCTGATACCGGAAAAGCAATCGAGGTATAAGGTTTTCATGGAAATCGCTCCTTATTTTAAATTTTCATTCATCATCTGTACCGATGCATCGAGCATGGTCAGGCCCATAGCCGAGCCCATGCCCTGGTCGAGGTTCTGGTCCAGTTCGACGAAGGGCTTGAGGCCCAGTTTCTTCATCTGCATCTGATGGACCGGTTCCAGATAGCGCGCCGAAGCGCAGACGTAATCGTCAATCGTCGGGCATAAGGCGCGGGCAATGAGGACGGCAGAGCCGGTGACGGCGTTGTCAAAGATGACGAGCAGCTTGCGCTGGGCTGCCGACAGGATGAAGCCGACCATGGCGGCAATGTCCGGAGCCCCGGCACGGCGCAGGAGGTCCAGGGGATCTGACGCATGAAAGTGGTGCTGGTCGATGACTTCCTTCAATTTCTCTAATTTCTGACCGGACTTCATGTGCTCCGGCAGTTCTTCCAGCTGGTCCCGGAAAAAGACAGCTGTCAATATGAAAGCCGTCAGCAGTCCCCGTTCGCCGAGGTTCCCCAGACCTACAGCCGTATAGCCTTCATCGGCCAGGTTCTGGCCGATCTGCAGGCCGCTGAAGAGGGCATCCATCATTTCATCTTCGCTCATGGCATCCTGGCGGGCCCAGAAATGGCTGCCGTGCATGACTTTCAGATTCTGTACGCCCTGCGATTCCGGGATATCTTCTTCCAGTCCCATGTCGAGGAGCATGACGCCGGCACCGATGCGGTGGGCCACCTTATTGATAGGCCCCCGGCCAGTGGCGATTTCCAGGGCGTCAGCCTTGCTGTTCTTGCCCTTGGTCTTATTTTCCCCGCCATCGACGGCATGGTCAGCTGCAAAGACGACGACGGCTTTCTGCAATTTTTCCGGATGCAGCGTCCCCTGTACACCGGCAATGCGGCCTGCCAGATAGGACAACTTGCTGTCCTGGCGTATGGTCAGACTGGCCAGGCGCTGATAGCACTCTGCCGTTTTTGCCAAATCCATCGGTTCGATGGCACTGATGACTTGTTCTAATACTTGGTCCATAATCCCCTCCGTGAAAGATTCGAAAAGGGCTTGTCGCAAGACGACAAGCCCTTTTCAGTTGTTAGCAGTTAGTGGTTAGCAGTTAGCAGATGGATATTTTCTGTCAAAGATACCCTCTGTACTACAAATCATTGTCTTGTATAAAATTCATTATACACGAAAAAGCCAGTTATCGCTACATCATGACGTTCATCGTAGTTCGTTCATCGTTCATCGAAGCACTTCGACCAACGGCCTTCAAGGTATTATAACGAACGGCCGAATTCGTCGGTATCCATGATGGCTTTTTTGAAAGCTTCTTTGGTCAGCGGTTCGGGGACGCAGGTCCATTCGGTCAGGGCCGGAGCAGCATCAACGATGGAATCGACTTCGTCGGCTTTGATATCGAGGTCAGCCAGGGTCGTCGGGTAATGGCACTTCTTATAGAGGGCCGCTACCTGGTCGCGCAGTTCAAACTGTTTGTCATAGGTCAGCAGGACCAAAACGCCGAAGGAAACAGTTTCGCCATGGAGATGGCCTTCGACGACTTGCGGCAGGACCGTCGACGCGTTATAGAACATGTGAGCCAGGGACGAATTGTAGTAGTAGTCGCCGCCGCCCGTCGTACAGTTGGAAACGAGGCCCGTGCTGATGATGATATCCAGGACGACCTGCTGCAGGGCATAGGTGATCTTCTTGGCCTTGAAATCTTCCAGGGCCTGTTCACCATACTGCAAGAGCGGCGCCGTGCAGGCTTTGCCGATGGCCCGGCCCAGGAGGACCGTATGGAAGTGTTCCGCTGTACGGCTGGCCAATTCCGATTCACATTCTTTACTCATAGCATCGCCTATGCCGGCCCAGAAGAACTTGAAAGGCGAGTCGGCAATGATGGCCATATTGATGAAGGTATGGACCGGCGGCTGGTCGAGATAGTAGTAGCCGGCAAAGGATTTATCGGCTTTGTACATGACAGCCAAGGCCGTCGACGGAGCACAGTTGGAAGCCAGCGTCGGGAAAGCGAACAAGGCCTTGCCAGCCCGGTCAGCGACGACTTTACAGGTATCGATGGCACGGCCGCCGCCGACGGCGAAGACCAGGTCAGCATCCTGGACGGCCTGTTCACGGAGCAGGCGGTCGACGTGTTCATACGTCGCATCGTCGCCGTACCAGAGTACGCCGAGGACTTCCAGGTCCGTCTTGGCGATAGCATCGAGCAAGGGCTGTTTGGCCTTGGACAGGGCCGTCTTGCCGCCGATGATGACAACTTTTTTGCCGAAATGACGGGTAATCTTGCCGATAGCATCATAAGCGTGGACACCGATGGTAAAAGCCGGCAGAACCAGGGTATAGTCAGTTTGAGACATGATAAAAACCTCCTGTAATAATGGAAAAAGATAAGTTCAAAAGCTATAGTCATTATAGCATTGTCCACTAGCCGTGGCTAGGATAAAAGGTTTAACTTTTTCATTCGCAATATTCGCAATACCTATGAAAAATTGCTATGTTGATATTCGTTTATATGACTTTTAGTAATTATATCATTTATTTAGTATGCAAATTAAATGTTTCATACTATATATAGTATGAAAACGTTTACTATAACAAAACATAATTTGAGAATAGACCCAGGGTTATAGCCCACCCATATGCTATGCCCAGTGTACATCTTGCAATTCAGGAAAAGTGCTCTATAATAAGGGAGCGTGATGTAGTGTACACCATTTCCAAGCGTTGTACGTTGGTATCATTTTGTTTCATACGGAAAGGGTTGCACGCATACTATTTTATCAAAGGAGGTTCTTTTTGTATGAACGGTTTGTATCTCGTTATTATTTCAGCATTAGTGTTCGTACTGGCTTACCGTTTTTACGGCGCTTTCATCGCCGCAAAAGTCTTGACGCTGAACCAGTACAAAGTCACACCGGCATTCCGCTTTGAAGACGGTCATGACTACGTACCGACCAACAAGTACGTCGTCTTCGGCCATCACTTCGCAGCCATCGCTGGTGCGGGCCCGCTCGTCGGCCCGGTCATCGCCGCCCAGTTCGGTTATCTGCCCGGCGCTTTATGGATTCTCATCGGTGGGGTTCTCGCCGGTGCTGTCCATGACATGGTCATCCTCTTCTGCTCCATGCGTTACGATGGCAAGTCCATCGCCGAAATCGCAAAAGCACAGATTGGCCAGAAGACAGGCGTAGCTACTTCTTTCGCCGTCCTCTTCCTGAATATCCTCTGCATGGCTGGCATGGCCGTCGTTATCGCCAATGCCCTGGCAAACAGCCCGTGGGGTACTTTCACCATCGGCATGACCATTCCTATCGCTATCTTCATCGGCATCTACATGCAGTTCCTGCGCCCTGGCAAGATCAAAGAAGGCACCATCATCGGCGTCATCCTCACCTTGCTGGCCGTCGTCGCTGGCCCGGCAGTCCAGGCTTCTCCGATCCTGGCTCCGCTCTTCACGATCAGCCACAACGGTATCTGCATTGCCCTTATCGTCTACGGTTTCATCGCAGCTGCCCTTCCGGTATGGCTGCTCCTGGCTCCGCGTGATTACCTCTCGACGTACATGAAAATCGGTACTATCGGTGCCCTGGCTCTCGGCATCCTCATCGTAGGCCCGCAGATCCAGATGCCGGCAACGACGCAGTTCTGCGCTGGCGGCGGCCCGGTCATCACCGGTGCAGTCCTTCCGTACATCTTCGTTACTATCGCCTGCGGTGCTATTTCTGGTTTCCATTCCATGATTTCCACCGGCACGACGCCGAAGATGCTCATGAACGAACGCTCCATCCTGCCTGTCGGCTATGGTGCTATGGTTACTGAATCCTTCGTCGCTATGATGGCTCTGATTGCAGCCTGCGCCCTCGTACCGAACGATTACTTCGCTATCAACTCCTCGGCTGCACACTTCCAGGCTCTGGGCATCCAGGTTGTCGACCTGCCGCACCTGAACGAAATGGTCGGTGAAAACGTCGCTCATCGTCCGGGCGGTGCTGTTTCCCTGGCTGTCGGCATGGCTTACATCTTCTCGAACCTGCCTGGCCTCGACCACCTCATGAACTACTGGTATCACTTCTGCATTATGTTTGAAGCTTTGTTCATCATGACCATCATCGATGCTGGTACTCGTGTCGGCCGTTACATGCTCCAGGAACTCGTCGGCCACGTATGGCCGAAATTCGGTGACCCGAACTGGAAACCGGGTGCCATCCTCGCATCGGCTTTGATCTGCGCAGCATGGGGTTACCTCGTACTGAACGGCAACTTGTCCACGATTTGGCCGATTTTCGGTGTATCCAACCAGCTGTTGGCCATCATCGCCCTCTCCATTTCGTCGGTTGTCATCTGCTCCATGGGCAAAGCCCGTTACCTCTGGGTTACCGGCCTGCCTTGGATTTTCCTGGTCGTCATGATTTTCTGGGCCGACTTCCTGAACATCTTCGAAATCTACCTGCCGAAGGGTGAATGGACGATGTTCACAGTCTCCATCATCATGGCCGTCCTGGTCATCATCGTAGCTATCGGTGCTATCCGTAGATGCATCTACCTGGCTAAGACCGTACCGGCCAGCTATGATACGACAGAAACTGTCGAAGCAGAAGAACTCAAACATCTCCAGGAACTCGTTAAGACGGATAAAGCCGCTCAGCGTTTCCAGGAATTAACCATTGCTCATCACTAAGAGCGAGTAAAAAAAGGCTTGTCGCACATGCGGCAAGCCTTTTTTCTGTAGGGGCGACCACGTGGGGCGCCCGTTTACGCAAATCGGTTCATGGATATTCTACATATCCCCAGCGGGCTCGCCACGTGCGAGCCCCTACAGGCACGAATCACGAGCCACTGTCAATAATGCACAAAGTGCATTGTTGACCATTGATAATATACTCAAAATTCTCTTTGCGCAAAGGAAATGCCTATTTTATAACGTTTTATTATTTTTATTATGAACTTATATCATACTGTTTTTGTAATCTTTACTATAAGTAACTTGAATTTTTCTCTCCTTTAGCCTATAGTAAGTGTATAAGTACAGTGTATACTTTATTTCTCGTGCGATACATAATTCATATTACACCAATTAGAAATAAGTATAGCTCCGGATCCGTGGGAAGTAGAGTATCCTACACACAATTTCATAAAGGAGGGATTGTTTTATGAATGGTTTGTATTTAGTCATTATCTCTGCATTAGTATTTGTACTAGCTTACCGTTTCTATGGCGCCTTCATTGCCGCCAAAGTCTTGACGGTCAATCAGTACAAGGTCACGCCGGCCTTCCGCTTTGAAGACGGCCACGACTACGTGCCTACCAACAAGTACGTCGTCTTTGGCCATCACTTCGCCGCTATCGCCGGTGCCGGCCCGCTCGTAGGCCCGGTCATTGCCGCTCAGTTCGGTTATCTGCCCGGTGCCTTGTGGATCCTCATCGGCGGCGTCCTCGCCGGTGCTGTCCACGACATGGTCATCCTCTTCTGCTCCATGCGTTACGATGGCAAATCCATCGCTGAGATCGCAAAAGCCCAGATTGGTGACAAGACTGGTCTGGCTACGTCCTTCGCCGTCCTGTTCCTCAACATCCTGGCTATGGCCGGCATGGCCGTCGTCATCGTCAACGCCCTGCACGACAGCCCGTGGGGTACGTTCACCATCGGCATGACCATTCCTATTGCTATTTTCATCGGTATTTATATGCAGTTCCTGCGCCCTGGCCGCATTAAAGAAGGCACCATCATCGGCGTCGCCCTGACCTTGCTAGCCGTCGTCCTCGGCCCGGCCGTCCAGGCATCGCCTACCTTGGCTCCGCTCTTTACCATCAGCGCCAAAGGTATTTCCATCGCCCTTATCATCTACGGCTTCGTAGCCGCTGCCCTTCCGGTATGGCTGCTCCTGGCACCGCGTGATTACCTCTCGACGTACATGAAGATCGGGACCATCGGCGCCCTGGCCATCGGCATCATCATCGTCGGCCCGACCGTCCAGATGCCGGCTATCACCCAGTTCTGCGCCGGCGGCGGCCCGGTCATCACCGGTCCGGTCCTGCCGTACATCTTCATCACCATCGCCTGTGGTGCTATCTCCGGCTTCCACTGCATGATCTCTACGGGCACGACGCCGAAGATGCTCATGAACGAACGCTCTATCCTGCCCGTCGGCTACGGCGCTATGCTGACCGAATCCTTCGTCGGCATGATGGCTTTGATTGCAGCCTGCTCGCTCGTACCGAATGACTACTTCGCCATCAACTCGTCGGCCGAACATTTCCAGGCTCTGGGCATCCAGGTCGTCGACCTGCCCCAGCTGAACGCCATGGTCGGCGAAAACGTCGCCCATCGTCCGGGCGGTGCTGTTTCCCTGGCTGTCGGCATGGCTTTCATCTTCTCCAACATCCCCGGCCTCGACCACCTCATGAATTACTGGTATCACTTCTGCATCATGTTTGAAGCGCTCTTCATCATGACCATCATCGATGCCGGTACCCGTGTCGGCCGTTACATGCTTCAGGAACTCATCGGCCGCGTATGGCCGAAGTTCGGCGATCCCCACTGGCTGCCCGGCGCTATCATCGCTTCGGCTCTGATCTCCGGTGCATGGGGTTACATCGTCCTCCAGGGGAACTTGTCCACTATCTGGCCTATCTTCGGTGTATCCAACCAGCTGCTGGCCATCATCACCCTGGCCATCTCGACGGTTGTCATCTGTGCTATGGGTAAAGCCCGCTTCGCCTGGGTCACGGTTATCCCCTGGGTCTTCCTGACCGTCGTCATCTTCTGGGCCGATTACCTCAACATGTTCAACATCTATCTGCCCAAACAAGAATGGCTCCTGTTCACCGTTTCGGCCATCATGGCTCTCCTGGTCATCATCGTCAGTATCTCCTCGATCAGAAGATGCCTGTACCTGGCTAAGACCGTACCGCCCAGCTACGATACGACAGAAACTGTAGAAGCCGAAGAATTGAAACACCTGGAAGAACTCATCAAGACCGACCCGGTCGCCAAACGCTTCAAAGAACTTACAGTTGATCATCATTAGAAAAAAGAGGCTTGTCGCACAGCGGCAAGCCTTTTTAGGTTGTTCGTGGTTCGTGGCTAGGGGCTAGGGGCTAGGGGCTAGGGGCTAGGGGCTGACTGCTGACTGCTAATCCCTAACTGCTAAAACGTCTCACCTAATCATTTAACGTTTAACCCTGTTTTATTTTAAAAATTTATGGAAAAACATCTTGACATAGACCAGCAAATTGCGTACAATGTGTTCAAGCTTCAGGAAACAAACCGTGAAGCGAAATATTCGTAAATCTAATGACGAGAGAAAGTAGTCTGCACCATTGCTTTTCAGAGAGCTGGCGGCCGGTGCGAGCCAGTACGATGATATGGATGAAGCTCCTCTCCGAAGATCGACGCTGAATTTCATTAGGCGCCGACGGCATTTCACCGTTACCAGAAACGCGTATGTTGGTACGTTGTAGAGAGTCCGGCTGCAGCAATGCACCGGGAATCAGGGTGGTATCGCGGAATTATACTCCGTCCCTTACAGAAGGGGCGGAGTTTTTTTGTTGGCCTCTTTTGACAAATCTCTAAATCCCAACGATAAAAACGATAAAATTCTTATTTTATTATAAAGGAGATATGTTATCATGGCGAAAGTATTTTATGATCAGGATGTAAACTGGGATGTAATGAAAGGCAAAAAAGTCGCAATCATCGGTTATGGCAGTCAGGGCCACGCCCATGCGTTGAACCTCAAGGACAGCGGCATCGACGTCGTCGTCGGCTTGTATGAAGGCAGCAAATCCATCGCCAAAGCCCAGGCAGCCGGCCTTGAAGTTAAATCCGTTCCTGAAGCCGTTAAAGAAGCCGATATCACGATGATCTTGATTCCGGACGAAAAACAGGCTGACGTCTACGCAAAAGAAATCGCTCCCAACTTGAAAGACGGCAGCGCCCTCGCTTTCGCCCACGGCTTCAACGTTCACTTCAAACAAATCGTTCCTCCTTCGACAGTCGACGTCTTCATGGTCGCTCCGAAAGGTCCGGGCCACCTCGTCCGTCGTACTTTCACTGAAGGCGGCGGCGTTCCTGACGTATTCGCAGTCGAACAGGACGCTACAGGCAAAGCTTTCGACATCGCATTGGCCTATGCCCGCGGCATCGGCGGTACCCGTGCCGGCGTCATCCAGACGACCTTCCAGGAAGAAACGGAAACAGACCTCTTCGGCGAACAGGCAGTCCTCTGCGGCGGCATCTGCCAGTTGATCACCAACGGTTTTGAAACCCTTTGCGAAGCTGGTTATCAGCCGGAAATCGCTTACTTTGAAACCTTCCATGAAATGAAGTTGATCGTCGACCTCATGTACGAAGGCGGCATGGCTAAAATGCGTAAATCCATCAGCGACACGGCAGAATATGGCGATTACACCGCTGGCCCGCGCGTCATTTCCCAGGATTCCAAGAAAGCCATGAAAGCCGTCCTCGATGACATCCAGACCGGTGCTTTCGCTAAAGATTGGCTCCTCGAAAACAAAGCCGGCGGCCGCGCTCACTTCCTCGCTATGCGCCGTCAGCACGCTGAACATCCGATTGAAAAAGTCGGCGCTAAACTCCGCGACATGATGCCGTGGCTCCACAACAACGACCAGAACGACTAAGTAAGATCCGTTCATCGAAGGCCGTTCGTCGTTCATCGAAAAGGACAATGAATGGCCGCTTCGATGAACGAACTACGACAAACGATGAACGATATTAAGAGGTGAATGATGATGAAAATGACAGGTGCAAGGGCAGTGCTGGAATGTTTGAAACGGGAAGGCGTCGACGTCGTCTTCGGCTATCCCGGAGGGGCTATCCTGCCACTATACGAAGAAATGTATAAAGACAACTTCCGGCACATCCTTACCGGTCATGAACAAGGAGCGGTCCACGCTGCCGACGGCTACGCCCGCGTTACCGGCCGGCCCGGCGTCTGCATCGCCACGTCCGGACCAGGGGTATGCAACATGGTTACGGGCATTGCTACGGCCAACATGGACTCTATCCCCATGGTCATCATCAGCGGACAGGTCCCGACGGGCCTCATCGGCCGCGATTCCTTCCAGGAAGCCGATATTTCCGGCATTACGTCGCCCATTACCAAGCACAACTACCTGGTAAAGAACGCCGCTTCTATCCCGCGCGTCCTAAAAGAAGCCTTTTACATCGCATCGACAGGCCGGCCCGGTCCAGTCCTGATCGATATTGCCAAAGACGCCCTGGAAGCGGAAATCTATTTCCAATATCCCGATAAAGTCCATCTGCCGGGCTACGTCATCGAAACAACTGGACAAGCTTATGACATCGACCGGGCTGTCGCCATGATCCAGCACAGCCAGAAACCGGTCTTCCTCGTCGGCGGCGGTGTCATCCTGTCGGAAACGACGAAGTATCTCGAAGACATCGTCAATACGACGAAGATTCCCGTCGTCACGACACTCATGGGCAAAGGAGCCATCCCCGATTCTCACGAACTCCATCTCGGTATGGGCGGGATGCACGGCTCTTATGCATCGAACAAAGCCATCTCAGGCTGCGATCTGCTCATCGCCTTAGGGGCCCGTTTCGACGAACGCCTGACCAGCCGAGCCGATACGTTTGCTCCCAATGCACAGATCATCCATTTTGAAATCGATGATGTCGAAATCGACAAGATCATCGACATCGACTTAGGCATCAAAGGGGACCTGCGCTGGTCCCTGCCCATTTTCGCCAAGAAGCTGAAAGAAGGCGCCTTCGATTACGGAGCCGCCTTTGCCGATTGGCGTCATGAGGTCCTGGCCATGAAGAAAAGCCACCCCTTCGCGACGCCGCCGCGTCCAGGCTGCATTTCACCCCAGTCAATCTTCGCCGCCGTCCGGGACATCACCCGGGACGACGATACCGTAGCCATTACCGACGTCGGTCAGCATCAGATGTGGGCAGCTCAATTCTTCACGACGGATGAGCCGAAACACTTCATTTCTTCCGGTGGTCTGGGCACGATGGGCTTCGGCCTGCCGGCTGCCCTCGGTGCCAAAGTGGCCTGTCCCGAAAAAACAGTCGTCGTCTTTTCCGGCGACGGCAGTATCCTCATGAACTGTCAGGAATTCGCGACCTTGTCGGAATACGGCATCGACGTGAAAGTCATCGTCTTGCACAACGATACGCTGGGAATGATCGTCCAGCTCCAGGATTTCTTCTATAACCACCATTATTCACAATGCACTTTGAATAAGCGCAAAAACCTGCCCATGCTGGCCGAATCGCTGGGCGTCAAAGGATACGCCATTGAAAAACAGGACGATTTAATCCCCGTCCTGAAAGAGGCCTTTGCCCATAAAGGGCCGGCCCTGGTCGATATCCGCATCTCGCCGGAAGAACGGGTATACCCGACAGTTCCCGGCGGCAAAGCATTGAGTGACATGATTTTAGGAGGTGACGCCTGATGAGAAAACAGCATCTGGCTATTTTGTCCGATAATAAACCGGGCGTATTGACACATATTGCCGGCCTGATCAGCCGCAAGGCCATCAACATCGAATCGTTGACCGTCGGTTATACGGAAGAACCGGATGTGTCGCGCTTCAATATCGTCATCAGCATCGAAGACGATAAAGAATTGAAGCAGACCATCAGCCAGCTGGCCAAGCTCATCGACGTCATCAAGATCATCAACCTCGATGAAGCGCCCTTCATCAGCTACGAACTGGCCATGATCAAGGTCCGCTACGACACGCCGCAAGTCCGCGACGAGCTGGCCAGCCTGGCCAACCTGTTCCACGCCAAAGTCGTCGATGTCAACTTGAATTCGCTCATCCTCCGCGTTACAGGACGCGAAGACCACGTCAATGCCCTCATCAAGGTATTGTCGCCATATGAAATATTAGAAATCGCCCGGACCGGGACCATTTCCCTCTCACGAGGACTCGTACCGGTCAAGGCGATGTAGAAAAGGGCTTGTCGCATAGCGACAAGCCCTTTTAAGTTGTTAGGGGCTAGGGGTTAGGGGTTAGCAGATGGCAAAAACCTTCGTGCGACAGTCCCTTTTTTCTGTAGGGGCGCCCACGTGGGGCGCCCGTCCACGCAAATCGACCACGGGATTCTTACATATGCCCGGCGGGCTCGCCCTCTACAGTGGTCCGTTTCAGCAACCGTCCTGCCATTCCTTGTAGTCATGGCCTGACGGGCTGAAAAGGCACGTGCGAGCCCCTACAAATTATAATGCACCTTATCAGAAACATCCATGTGCCAGCCACATAAATATGCTATAATAAGGTATCTTGTATTTGATAGAAAGGGAGTGATATGCATGTCAGCTACAGTCTTGACGACGGCTTGCTTTTTGCTGTCTATCTTACCTCCGACATGTATACAGTACCTCGCTTTCCGGCAGATTTTACAGGAGCCGCAGAGGACCCGCGTGCGGCGCAGTTACCTGGTCATTTTCCTCATAGAAATCGTCCTCTTCATGGCTATCTTTCAGTTCGGCTGGCTGGAGTTCCGCTTCTTGTCCTATAAGAAGCTGCTCATGGCCTACTGGATTCCCTATGTCCTGGCTTTTTCCCTGATTTCCCGCCCTTATGCCTATCAGAACCTCTTCGTCGCCGGTATGCAGGGCATCTACACGACGACCGTCCATACACTGTCGATAACCCTGGTCTTGCTCTTCGTCCCGCGCAGCGTTTTCTTTACCTATCTGCCCATCCATCTGGTGCTGTATACAGCCCTGTACGTTCTCTTTTCCCCACTGCTGCTGGTCTTCTTCGACCGCATCTTTCTGAAATACCGCTCGCTCCCATTGCTGGCCTTTTGGAAATACTGCGCCTGGCTGCCCATCCTGCTGAGCATGTACTCCGGTTTCTTATCCCTCGAAGACGGCCCGCTGGCCCATGACTATTTCCTTCCCCGCATCTTCCACGCCCTGTCGGGCATCTTCATCGCTCTCATCATGTACATGGGCACCAAACTCATTGCCCAGCAGGTCGACTTACAGCGTCGGAATCATCTCCTGGCCGCCCAGATGGATGCCCTGAGCAACTATACGAGCCTCTTGCAGGACGCCCAGAAACGCATGTCCATCTTCCGCCACGACAGCCGTCACCAGCTGCGCCTGCTCTCAGAACTCATCGGCCAGTATGACGACAAAGCCACCCTGGCCTTCTTGAAGACCATCGACACAGAACTTTCCCAGACACAGCTGCAGCAGTGGACCAAGAACCAAGCCATCAACACGGCCATCACACCGGGCCTGGAAAGACTGAAACAGGACGGCGTATCCATCATGGCCGACCTGCCTTCCCCCCCGTCCCTGCCCTTTGAAATCGCCTTGGGCGACATCCTGGCCAAAGCCATTGCCATGTCGGCCCAGGCCCTCCAGTCCCTGCCGAAAGACCAGCGCCTGCTCATCATCGGGACGACGCCCATACACGGCGGCCTGCTGGTCTTCATCAAACATGCCGTATCACCGGACATCCCGGACGACAAAAACGACCTCCTCCAGGAAGCGCCCTATGCCCAGTTCGTTCCGGACCTGAATCAGTTCTCCCGGCTCTACGAGGCGACCTTCCGCTATGACCTCCACAACCACCTGGCCAGCCTGTACTTGACGATTCCCTATCAGTCTTGATTGGAAGTGATACTCAGCCATGCTTTACAACATCGTGACCGTTTTCCTGATGACGACGGCCCTCATGCCGCCAGCTATCCTCCAGTACTATGCCTTCGAGCCCTTGCTGAAGCATCGGCAGAAAGTCCTCGTCCTGGGTGGATATGCCGTCCTGTACCTCATGGAACTCATCTTTTTCCTCTATATGTTCATCTGGGGTCCCTGGGAACACAGCTTCATCTTATATAAAAAAATCTTTGTCATCGCCTGGATCCCCCATTTTCTCTGGGCCGTCGCAACAATCCGGCCTTATTTATTCCACCATCTCTACGTCTTTTCCATCCGCGCAGCCTGTACGATCTTCGTCCACACCCTGATGGCCCTGATCCTGCTGGCCATCTTCCATGGCGACAGCTCCCGGCCGGCCCTGTCGGCAGCCATCTATCCGGCCCAATGGCTGTTCTATATCGTCTGCTACATGGCCCTCATGCCCATGCTGCGCCGTTATTTCAATGAAGTCTTCGTGAAATACCGTCATCTGACGACGCATCACTATTGGAAATACATCAGCATGCTGCCGCTCTTCCTGCTGCTGGACATGTACTTCATCATGGCCAGTTCGGACGTCCTCATCATGGACCGGATGCTCCTGCCCCGCAGTATCCTGCTCCTGGCTTTGCTCATCATCGCCCAGAGCATCCGCACGGGCCTCCGCCAAACCGATCAGACCCTGAAGATGTACGAACGGACAGAAAATATGACAGCCCAAATCGAAGCCAGCTACGATTATACCCATTCCCTGCTGGAGTCACAGAACCAGATGAAGGCCATATATAAAAAACGCAAGGCCTACCTGGACGAACTGGAACAACTCATCGTGTCCCATCGTTCCCAAGAAGCCTTGCAGCTCATCGAGGAAATCGGTGCCGAGCTGAATCAGACCAAGCGCAAACAGTATTGTCAGAATCCCCTGGTCAACGCCGCCTTGTCGACGTATCTGGCCAAAGCCGAAGCCCTACACATGCCCATTACGGTCAAAGCCGTCATCCCCAAGGAAAATACAGCTCTCAGCTCCGACCTGGCCATCGTCTTGTCCAACCTCATCGAAAATACCATCCATGCCAGCGAAAAGCAGCCCGGAAGCCATCGCGCCCTGTCCCTGCTGACCATCTGCCAGGGCGACATCCTCAGCATCCTGGTCAAGAACCGCTTCGACGGGACCGTAGCCCTCGATGAAGACGGCCTGCCGACGACAAAGGTCAAGGGCCATGGCATCGGCATGAAATCGCTGAGCCGCTTCCGCGACACCTATGACGCCAGCGTCCTCTGCACCTGTGAAGACGGCTGGTTCTCTACGTACATCCGCGTCCCCTGGGGCGAGAGCAGCCCGTCTTAGACGACGCCTGTACCGTCGAAGGCCGGGATGAAGGCGTCGCTGGCACTGCCTTTTTCCTGGACGAAGCCGTCTTCGATGCCGCTGTCGAAGAGGTACTGTTCGGCTTCATCGTACTCTTCGTCCGACAAGGGCCGGTCGATTTCGGGGTATTCCCCGGCCCGGCCGCAGGGTACATACTGGCGCATCAAACTGAATAAGACCTGGCCGTCATCGAAGTGGTCCCGCACCCAGTCGATGACGGCTTTCGTATTGTCTACGCAGCCCGGCAGGATGAGGTGGCGGATGACGACGCCCTTCCGCAGGATGCCGTCGTCGTCCATTTCATAAGGGCCGACCTGGTCGTACATGCGCAGGATGGCCGCCGTGGCGACTTGCGGATAGTCTTCGGCAGCACTGTAGCGCTTGGCCAATTTCGGGTCGAGGTATTTCAAATCGGGCAGATAGATCTGCACTTTGCCCTTGAAATCGTCAATCGTCTCCTGCGATTCATAGCCGCCGCAGTTGTAGACGACCGGTACCGGCAGGGGGTCGGCCAGACTCGCCAAGATGGCCTGTTTATACGGCGTCGGCGTGACCAGGTTGATGTTGTGCGCCCCCTGGGCGATGAGCCGGCCGTAAAGCTCCCGCAGCTTGTCCACCGTAATGGGCACGCCTGTCCCGCCCATGGAAATGGTGGCATTCTGGCAGAAACAGCAGCGCAGGTTGCAGCCCGTGAAAAAGACGGCGCCAGAGCCGTGGCTGCCGCTGATACAGGGTTCTTCCCACTGGTGCAGGGCCGCCCGGGCTACGACGGGCTGGAGCGGACTGTGGCAAAAGCCGGGCATCTTTTTTTCATCCCAAAAGGCCGCGCGGACGACGCCGCAGCGGCGGGGACAGTCATTACAATAGGTTTCCATAGTTTTCTATACCTCAGTCAAAAATTTTTCCGGGATTCAGGATATTCTTCGGGTCCCAGGCCTGCTTCACAGCCTTCATCAAGGACAGTTCCACCGGATCCGTATACTTGGCGAACAGGGCCTTGCGGGCCTGACCGATACCGTGTTCCCCGGAAATGGCACCACCCAGCTCATAAGCTGCCTGGCAGGCCTTATCTTCAAAGGCGGCGACTTTCTGCTTTTCATCCCCTTCATCGGCGAAGCCCTTGCGCAGGACATCGAGATGGATATTGCCGTCGCCGGCGTGGCTGACACCGCGGAAGACGACGCCCAGCGCCTGTCCCAAATCCCGTAAGCGTTCCATGAAGGGCAGGAGCCGGTCCGGCGGGACGACGAAGTCTTCCATGGCCGCCACGGGGCAGTCCGCAGCCGACGCTTCCGTAAAGGCCTTGCGGGCCTTCCAGACTTTATCGGCGTCGGCCATGAAGACATCGACAGCTCCCAGGCGGCGGCAGACTTCATCGACAGCAACGCAGTCGTCATCGAGCGTTTCGTCCCGCGAGCTGTCGAGCTGGATAATCATATAGGCGCCGCCGGCCGGGCAGGGCTATTTTTCTTTGAGCCAGTCCTGGACGACGGAAATGACGTCATAGTCCATGAATTCCAAGCACGTCGGCGTAATACCTGCCTTGGGCAGGGCCGTGACCAGGGCCAGGGCCGTTTCCGGCGACGGAAAGACGGCCAGGACGTGGGCCGTCGCCCTGGGCAGGGGTACGAGCTTCAAAGTCAGCTCCGTAATGATGCCCAGCGTCCCTTCGGAACCGATGACGATTTTTTCCAGGGGATAACCGGCCGTCATCTTGTGCAGGCGCTTGCCGAGATGGGCGATCTGCCCGGTCGGCGTGACGACTTCGATGGCGTAGATCTGATCCCGCGTCGTCCCGTACTTGACGGCCCGGTTGCCGCCGGCATTGGTCGCGCCATTGCCGCCGATACAGCAGCAGTCGCCGCTGCAGGGGTCGCCGGCATAGAGGAGGCCGCGCTTGCGGGCTTCTTCCTGTATCCGCGCCGTAATGACGCCGGCTTGGACGACCATGTACATGGCGTCTTCATTGATTTCTACGATACGGTCCATCCGTTCCGTACTGACTACGATGCCGCCGCGGCTATCGGCCACGGCTCCGCCTTCCAGGCCGGTCCCGGTCCCCCTGGGGATGACCGGGATGACGGCGTCATTGGCCAGGCGGACGACAGCCGCCAATTCTTCGGCCGACGCCGGCAGGACGACGACGTCGGGCAGACAGGCTGGCCCGGTCCCTTCGTCTTGTCCATAGGGAATCTTTTTATCCCGGTCCGTCCAGACATATTTAGCGCCGACGATGGCTTCGAGGTCCGCGACGACGGCCGGGGTTACGTGATTATACTCCATAATGACTTCCTTCTCAGGCTTCCTGCCCGAAGATAAATTTTAAATAACTTTCCTGAAACTGGCGATATTTCCGCTTGGCCAGGGGAATCTTATGGCCCTAGATCTCGATATAATCGCTCTTGATGACGCGGATAGCCGACTGGTTGACGATATAGCTTTTCCCAGGCGATACGAACTGGCCCGGCGCAATGGCATCCAGCGTATCCAAGAGACTGGCCAGGGACTGCCGCGTTTCCAGCAGCGAGTGGTCTGCCGTATAGACCTTCTGGATGTGCCCATTGCTTTCGACGTAGAGGATGGCGTTGACTTCTTCGACCTGGATACCGCCGCCGACGAGGCGGAAGATCATCTTGCCGCTGTGGCGCTGGCGGATGCTTTCCATGACGCGGTCCATGGCCTGGTCGAACTCTTTCTGCGTAAAGGGCTTGACCAGGTAATGGGCAGCCCGGACGGCAAAGGCTTCGACGGCAAATTCTTCGCTCGTCGACAAGAAGACGATTTCCGCCCGGCTCTTCTGCTTGCGCATCTCTGCGGCAATGTCCGTCCCCAGCAGGACGATGTCGAAATTCCCTTCCTTTTCAAAAGCATCGACGAAATCCATGGCATTGTTATAGGTAAAGACTTCGGTCGGTTCCTTTTTATCGTGGAAATACTGTTGGACTGCCTTTTGAATGATGTCCAACTGTTCCTGTAAATCATCACAAATCGCAATTCGTACCATCGTGACGCCTCCTTTCAATAAACAAGTATTTTACAAGTTTATTATATCACCAGATTCGTCTCAAGCCGTCCGATGTGTCACGAAATGGCGCATTTTTGACGCGTAGCGGCGTTCAGATGAAGGTATTTACCATCATGCATGGTCCCTTTTCCCCCACTACAGTACGATACCCCGCAGGAGCGGTACGATGGTGAACTGATATAATTTCAAAAAGCCGAAGACGCAGATGCCGATGGATGCGCCGACGATGGCCCCGTTGATACGGATCCAGGCCAGGTCTTCGCCGACTTTGCTTTCCAGGAACTGGTTGAACCGCTTCTTGTCGAAGCCCGACAGGACGTCGCGGACGGCGACAGCGATGAGCGAGTGTTCATGTTCCAGGATGACGTTGCAGGCCCGGCGTATCTGTTCATCGAGCCAGTCTTTGATTTCCGGATAGGACCGGCAGTATTCCAGGTAATGGATGAACTGTTCTTCCAATAAATCCTTCAGTTCTTCCTTGCCCTGGTCGCCTTTGGTGAAATAGTCCTTGGCCGAATTCTGGGTCGCCGTCAGCCACTGCTCGATGGGCAGGGAGTCGACGAACTGGTCTTGCCAGTTCTGGACGCCAAAGGCCAGCTGGCCGTTCATGGAATAGAGGAAGAGTTCCAGTTTGCGGCACAGCCATTCGCGCTGTTCCCCTTCGGCATGTTCCCACTGGTCGAGCCATTCGACGATGCCCATCTTGATATCCTTGGCAATCTTACGGGTATCGACGATGCCCAGGACTTTGGTCAGGGTGAGGCTGGACATGGACGAATGTTGCGATTCTTCACGCCACTGGAGGATGAGCTTTTCCAGGAGGCTGTCGAAGTCGTCGCTGTTGACCAGTTCCCGCACGAGGCCGATGGCATCGTTGAACATGTTGCTGTTCGGGTCTTCCAAAAGGGAAATGAGGCGGTCCTGGAAGAAACTGACCAGGGGCTGCTGTTTCAGGTACTTGCGGATGTGCGAGGCTATGGATGCCTGGGTCCCGCCCTTCTGAGCGTAGCGGTAAGCCCGTTGAGCCACTTCGTAGAGGACGCTGCGGAACTTTTCCCGACCGTTCGGGCCGCGCAGCCAGCCGACGAGCTTATCGATGAAAGAAATCTGATAGAGCTTATCCTGCCACATATTGGGCTGGAGCAGCTTTTCCGAGATGATCTTGGTCATGCTGTCTATGATCTGGTCGCGATGGCGATAGAGCAGTTCCGTGTGATACGGGAAGCCCAACGGCTTTTCAAAGAGCGCCGTAACGGCGAACCAGTCGGCGATACTGCCGATGAGGGCCGATTGGATGACGAAGAACAGCAGTTCTTCCCAGACCGAGACGTCATGCGTATACCACCAGAGGAAAATGGCGATGAAGCAGACGAAAGACAGGCCTAAAATCATATTGGCACGCTGTCTGTATGTCATAAGATAGCCCCTCCCTTCACGGCGTACATGACCAGGTAAATGACGGCACCCAGGATGGCGCCGACGAGCGAACCGTTGACGCGGATCATCTGCAGGTCATACCAGACACTGTTTTCCAGCTGTTCTGCCAGGTAATTGCCGTCGTATTTCAGGATTTCCTGTTCTGCCGTCTTGCCGAACCATACCTGGAGGCGCTTCAATTCGCGGGCCACAAAGGCCAGGGCCTGGCGGTTCATGTGTTCCACCTGGTCCGGGCTCTGGCGCCATGATTCCAATTTATTGATGACGTAATTAGCTGCGACCTTGCAGACCCGCTTCTGCCGTTCCGGGTCCTGGACGTAGCGCTGCCAGGCTTCTTTCGTGTCCGGCCGCGTGACCAGGCTGTTGTACATGCGGTTCTTATAGCTGTCGATGCGCTGGCGCCATTCGTCGTTGAATTCGATCTTTTCCGTCTGTTTCCACAAATAGCGCAGGGCCTGCTGGCGCTGGAGGGAATTGTCTTCCTTGGCTTCGGCCAGGAGGTCCAGGCATTTCGTCTGCAAGAGGCCGGCTACGTGATCCGGCTGGAAGACTTCCATCTTCAAGGCCGCCTTGATGGCCCAGCCGAGGAAGATATTGTGCTTGGCGTACTGGCGCAGGGAGGCTTCGTAGATTTCACCGACATAGCGCTTCATCGTTTCGCTGCGCACGAGGTCTTCCAGGTTGAGGATCATGAAATCGAGGAAATCCTTCCCCGATTCACCGCGCAGGCCGATTTTGATGGCCTTGCTCATGATCGGTGCCAGGTCGACTTTCTCGATAGCCTGGCCGCCGATGCCGGCAAAGGCCTTGACGACGGTCTTCATGTCGATGGTGTACAAGAAGGTATTGAGGATCTGACCGAAGACGCGTTCTGCCGACTGGAACCCCTTTTCCGTATGGAGATAATCCAGCGTCGCGCCCAGGATGGGATGATGTTTGAGGACGTTGTACATATTGGAAACGGTCAGGATTTCATATTCAATCATATGCCGGGCCATTTCGGCAATGCGTTCCTTGCTGTTCGGAATGAGGGCCGTCTTAAAGGAGATGCCCAAAGGCCGGCGGAATAGGGCCGTTACGGCATACCAGTCTGCCAGGCCGCCGATGAGGGCCGCCCCGGCCAGATGGGTCAGCAGTCCGCCGACAAAAAAGTCTTGGAAGGGGTATGCCAGAAGCAGGAGGACTGCCGCCGTAATCAGGATATAATTGGCAATCTGGCTGCGTCTGCCCCCGTGTGTATTACTTGCCATGATACCTCCTTACTGCCCGCCGATGATGACGTCGTCGCCATCATGCTGGGGAATCCACAAGGGTACGTCCGGATAAGCCTGTTTAAAAGCTGCCGACGGCGTCCAGGGCGTGCCGAAATAATGCATGGAGATGAGGCATTTCGTAACCGAAACGTCTTTCAGGAAACCCGTGACGCCCCATTCGCGGGCGCCTTCTAGGCGGGCGTCGACAGGGAAAAAGACGATGTCGAAAGTCTGTCCGGCAAGGTGTTTCATTTCCCGGTCGAAGTTGCCCTTGGCTTCGGCATTATTTTCATCCGTATCGCCGAGCCAGTGCCACCAGTTCAAGTCGCCGGCATGGAAAATCTTCAAGCCGTCCGTTTCCACCAGGAACGACCCGCCTTCATCAGTCGACCCATACTGGGTCACCGTCGTATCTCCCAGGGGCAGCGTTTCATACAACTTCATGGCATGGAACCGGTCTGCCGGAATGTCCTTGAGGCGCACATCTTCATTGACGATGTACTGGGCACCGCCGAACTGGCCGATGCTGCGGTTGAAATGGTCTTCGTGCCAATGGCTGACAAAGAACCACAACGGCTTCCTGCCGACCTGGCTGTAAGCCTTGACCGTCCCCGATGGATCCTTGTAGTAATCAAAGACCAGCACCTTGGAATCGGTCTCGACGGCAAAGCCGCTGTGATTCAAAAAGGTAATCTGTACACTCATATAGTAACCCCCTTATCGGTTGTTTAATGGCTATTGCATACTTTTTATTATACCATATATGCGTCGCCCGTGTACATGCCGGGGAGGGTTGTGGCTAGTGGCTCGTGGCTCGTGGCTCGTGCGAATTTCTCCAATTTTTAGTTGTAGGGGCTCGCACGTGGCGAGCCCGCTTGAGGATATATGTGATTCCCCCAGCCAGTTTGCTAGGGAACTCATCCAAAGTTCTAACGGGTCGCCCACGTGGCGACCCCTACAAAGTAAAAAGGCTTGCCGCACATGCGACAAGCCTTTTTACTTTCCCTCTGCGATCAGCCCTGATGGAATTCTACGCCCATAGCGCCTTTCGGATGTTTCCAGCTCTTTACGCCTTTGCCGCCGGAAATGACGCGGCACGTACCACATTCGAGGCAGCCTTCATGACTGAAGACCAGTTTGCCGTCATCATAGTGATACAGGTTAGCCGGACATGCCATGACTAAGCATTTGATTTCTGCTTCATCATGATAATCTTCGTTGATCTGGATATGAGATTCGTGTTCATCGGTCACGAACTTATCGAAACCCAGTTTATCGTCTACACTCATCTTTGCCATCTTACATCGCCTCCCAAGCTTTCTTACCTAAATCGAAGAGATTAGCCAAGCCGCCGTTGTTTGCCAAAACTGTCAGAGCAATCATGGGCAGAGCGACCGGTGCGCCGCCGTCTACTTTGTAGACCATGCCGGCAAATTCGTCGGCCATCTTCGGGAAATCGTTGAAGATAATGTGATCTTCCAAGAGGCCCGGCAGGTTCTGATACTGTTTCATGAGCTTCATGATGAAGCTTTCTTCTAACAAGGTCTTGTAAACCGAGAGGCTTTCAGCCGAGAAGTCGTTGCGGTTCTTCGCTTTGATGACGGCTTCGCCAGCCAGACGGCCCGATTCGATAGCCAGGTCCATGCCGCGGACGGTGTAACCCAGGTTAACGACCATAGCTGCTGCATCACCAGCGACGAGGACGCCGTCACGGACGAGTTCCGGCATCATCTTGAGGCCGCCTTCGGTAACGAGGTGAGCCGAATATTCTTTCAGTTTCCCGCCTTTGATGAAGGGAGCAATAGCCGGATGAGCTTTCATGCGTTCAACCATGTCCGGTACGCTGACATCGACGCGGCCGATATCGCTGATGGTCGTAACGATGCCCAGGGACAGGCTGTCTTTGTTGGTGTAAATGAAGCCGCCGCCGAGGTTGCCGCCCGTCGGGTCGCCAGCCATCATCCAGGCTGCGCCGTCGTTGCCGCTCAAACCGAAGCGTTCGTTGATGACGTCTTCACCGAGTTCGATGACTTCTTTGACGCCGACTGCAACGTCTTTCTGTTCCAGTTCTTTCTTCATGCCGATCTGCTGTGCCAGCAGGGAGTTGACGCCATCAGCCAGGATGACGACATCAGCGTCGAATTCTTCGCCGCCCGTCATGACACCGATGACTTTGCCGTCTTCGACGACCAGTTCATCGACGAGGAAGCCTTCTGTCAGCATGACGCCGGCTTCTTCGGCTTTATCGGCCAACCATTTATCGAATTTAGAACGCAGTACCGAGTAGGACGGATATTTGAGGTTTTCCAGTTTATCCGAACCATACTGGAAGCTCAGTGCGCCGCCTTCTGTCATGAGCGACAGGCGTTCCTGCGTAATCTTACGTTCAATCGGAGCTTCTGCTGCGAAATTCGGAATCAGTTTTTCCAAGCTGTGTCCATAGAGACGGCCGCCGCTGGAGTTCTTGGAACCGCAGAATTTACCGCGCTCCACCATCATAACATCCAAACCAGCTCTGGCCATTGTCAAGGCTGCAGCAGAACCAGCTAAACCGCCGCCAACCACGATGGCATCAAATTTTTCTTCACTACTCATGTTCTTACCCTCCTTAACCATACGGTTTGCTATCTTAATTTCCGTTCGTATCTATCGTAACGTAATGTAAGTCCTTTTCATAATCCTTCATTCGACCGCAGGCTTCTTCCCCTTGTGGAGCACGCAGGCCCCAAATAAGCGGCTTTTCATCTGCCTGTCAATCAATCCGGCTTGTCCAAACAAGTCCAGGAGCTCCTTCTTCCTGAGAAAATCCTGCGTCGACTGCCACAGCCAGGTGTATTCCTGCCGATGGCGGAAGCCGCCGCCCAGGAAGGGCATGACATACCGGAAGTACACCGAATAAAAGGGCCGGATGACCAGAGAATCGGGGACAAAGGAGTCGAGACAATATACCCAGCCGCCGGGAACGACGACGCGGGTCATTTCCTGCAGGACGCGCAGGTAGTCCGATGTGTTGCGAAGCCCGAAGGAGATACAGGCTGCCGAAAAGGTATTATCCTCAAAAGGCAGTTTCATGGCATCACCTTCCTGCCAGGTAACGTTAGCAAGCGGCGCGCCTTTTTTGCGGGCTACGTCGAGCATCGCCGGCGAAAAATCGAGGCCAGTGACCTTGAGATCCGGCCGGTGCGCTGCCAGGGAAATAGCGATGTCCCCAGTGCCACTGCACACATCCAGGACACGGCTGCCCTTGGCTGCCTGCTCACAGACAGCTTCGATGAGGCAGTCTTTCCAACGGCTTTCCATGCCGAGACTGATGCGCCCGTTGGCGCGGTCATAAGTCTGGGAAATCTGCTGGAATACATGATATACCTTCTCCCGTTTTGAGAGTTCAGCCAAAAGTACCACCTCCGAAGAGGACCATCGCGAGTGCTAACAGATAGGCACCGTTGCCAAAGAGATTGGCAGCGATGATACCTTTCATCTGTTTCACCCGCCCCTGCGGTTCCAGGGGCGAACGAAGCAGGTTCATAAAGGTATATCGGGCAAACACGATGAAGAAAGCCGGGCTGATGAGGCCCCACCAGCCGGTGTACCATACGGGCAGGATGCAGATGAGTGCCATCCAGATCCATACAGCAGCCCGGTACAGGCGGACAGCCTTAGTCCTTCCCAAAAGTGCCGGTAAGGTCCGGCGCTTGGCCTGCCTGTCCTTTTCGATATCACTCGTATTGTTGGTCATCATGATGAGACCAATACTGATGATGAAGGGCAGCGCTGCAGGCAAAACGGAAAAATCGAAGGCACTGCTTACGGCGGCGACGATTCCCATGGGGATGAGGCCGCCCATGACGAAGCCCGAAACGAACTCGCCAATCGGCAGATAGGATATCGGCAGGATACCACCGGAATAAGTCCATACGGCGATGGCTCCGATGACGCCGATGATCAGCGGCGCCGGTCCGGCTGTGACCAGTGCCGGCAAAGCCAGGAGTCCGGCTACGGCTAAGTAACCGAGGCCCAGGGCCAGTGCCTGTCCAGGCTTGATGTTTTCGTATACCAGGACGGCGTCGCTAACTTCGACGTTGTCGTCGGCAGTGTCCGTGCCTTTTACAAAATCAAAATAATCATTCAGCGTATTGACGGCGGACTGCATGAAGACGCAGGCCCAAAAGAGGGTGATGGCCAGCGTCCCCGTCAAGGGGTAGCCTTTCAGAAGGCAATACAGTTCACCGAATACGGCGGGATACACAGAAGCCAGCCAGGTGTGCGGTGCAGCCAGGCGAACGGCCAGCTTAGGCGTCAAACAACGTTGCTGTTCCATTCACACGGCCCCCAGCTTACGTACAATCTTGCCGAGCTGCAGGGAAATGTCACTCGACGGCAGGGCTTCAAGGATTTCTTCGGCCCGTTTCTGGTAGGTGTGGATCTGATTCCACGCTCCTTCCATGCCGCCCAGGGCGGCGACGATTTCTTCCATGCGGCAGATATCCGCATGAGTCAGCGTCCCTTCGGCGCTCCGTTCCATATAGGGATGGAGGAGCCGGCGGCCGCCGGGCTGTTCCCGTGCCAGGAGGACCGGCAGGGTATAGATCCCTTCGCGGAAATCCTGGTGGGCTTTCTTGCCAATCATCGAACTGTCGGGTACGAAGTCGAGGAGATCGTCGCGCATCTGGAACATAAATCCCAGACATTCGCCGAAGGACTCGAGCATCCGCGATACCCGTTCATCACAGCCGCTTTCCATCGCGCCGATGCGGCAGCAGGCGCGGAACAAGGCGACGGTCTTGCCGTGGATGTTCTGCAGGTATTGGTCAATGGTGACGTCCTCTTTGTAGCGGCACATGGCCTGGCCGATTTCACCGGCACACATTTCCTCTACAGCCTGGGCGATGACCATGCCTGCCCGGTTCAATCCCTCGCGCATCAAATAGAAGGTGATGCGGCTCATCAGGAAATCGCCGGCATAGACGGCTGCGTTCTTCCCGTACTTGCTCTGCACCGACGGCTTGCCGCGCCGGACCGGTGCATCGTCGACAACATCGTCATGAATCAGTGAGGCCAGATGGGTCATTTCCACTACGGCCGCTAGTTTATACAACCGCTCCCGCACATCGTCGCGGTCTGTTCCGAACGAGCCGGCCATCAGTACCAGGCGGGGACGTATCATCTTCCCCTGCGAAGAGGCTGCATCATCGAGGACGGCGCCAGTGGCCGTACCTTCAAAGGGATGCTGCGTATATAATTTTATATACTCTTTCACTCTGCGGACCTGGTCATCGCTGATACCGGCAAACAATTTGGGCATAAACTTCCGGGCGCTGGTTTCTAAGAGTGTCTGTTTTATCATCATGCTCTATTTACCTTTCCGGCCAACGTTATTGCCTATTTTTTTTCGCGTTTTTCAACGACGATCTGTGCTGTGTGTTTAACCTGAATATTGTTCAAGCCACGAGCATCGAGGCCGCCACGGATCTGGAGCAAGCAGCCCGGGCAGTCGACAGCGACGACATCTGCGCCGGAAGCGACGATGTTGTTGATCTTCTCTTCGAGGATTGGAGCCGACATTTCAGGGAATTTAACGGAGTAAGAACCACCGAAGCCGCAGCATTTATCGCAATCGTGCATTTCGATGAGTTCGACACCCTTGGTAGCTTTCAAGAGTTCACGCTGTTCCTTGGTAACGCCGAGGTAACGGTTCAAGTGGCAGGAATCGTGATAGGTGACCTTCATCGGTACGCCATCGCCGGTATCCGGCAAGCCGCCGAGCATGGAAACGAGTTTGCAGAAGTCGAAGGTCTTGCTGCGGAGTTCTTCCGCTTTTTTGAGCATTTCCGGATTGTCCTTGAAGAAGTCGACGTAATCGCGGAGGGCATGCGTACAAGTCGGGCAAGCCGATACGATGTAATCGTATTTTTCAGCTTCCATAGCGTTCAAGTTCATTTCAGCAGCTTTCTTGGCGTTTTCAACATCGCCCATATAGGTAGCCGGAGCACCGCAGCAAGCCTGGCCAAGCGGCATTTCTACGATATAGCCAGCCATGTTGAGGGCTTTGACGACGTCCGTTGCGATGTCGACATAGACGAAGTCGAGGAGACAGCCCGTGAAGATAGCGATCTTGCCCTTCGGATTGGGAACATCCTGTTTGATTGTCGGCAGGATATCGCGGAACGGCTGCGGAGCAACGCTCGGCAGACTGCGGCCTGCTGTCAGACCGGACAAGAACATCGGCAGATGACGGATCATCGGCTGACCTTTGGTAATCATGCCCTGAGCAACGGAAGCGATGCGCAGCATAGAGTGGAAGAGGTGACGGTCAGCAACCGTATCGAGACAGAATTTATGGACCGGATTGAGGCCATCTTCCTGAGCGAATTTCGTACGTAATTTCAGGATCATGCCGGCAATATCGAGTTTGCCGCCGCAGACTGTGTTACACGTACCGCACTGGAGACAGATGTTTTGGATATCTTTACCGCGTTCACGGCTGTTGAGGAAGCTCGTGAGCAGCGTGCCGATACCGCCGGTATAAATGGAGCCGCCATATACGTGGCCGCCGACGAGGCGGAAGGCCGGACATACATTCAGGCAGGCAGCGCAGCGGATGCAGCAGAAGATATCTTTGTAATCTTCACTGGCCATGATCTTACGGCGTTCCGGCGTATCGAGGATGATCATGTGGAAGTTCTTGTCTTCCTTCGTATCGTTTTCCGGATCCGTAACGACTTTCGTAGCGCCCGTGTAGAAGGAAAGGTATGCCGTGATGTTCTGGGCTGTACCGTTACGAGGCAGTACTTTGAAGATGTAGCGGATATCGCTCATCTTAGCGACGAATTTTTCAATACCAAAGATATATAAGTGCGTTTTCGGAAGGGTTGCGACCATACGGCCGTTGCCTTCATTCGTCATGGTAATGACTGTCCCCGTTTCAGCGACAGCGACGTTGGCACCGGAAACCCCCATTTCAGCGCTGAGGAATTTCGGACGCATGACGCGGCGGGACGTCTTGACTTCTTTCGTGATGACCGGTTCTTCCGGCTGTTTCGTATACGATTCAAAGAGGTCGGCAACGTCTTCTTTAGAATAATGAATAGCCGGCATAACCATGTGGGACGGCGTATCACCAGCGATGGAGTTGATGAATTCGCCCAAGTCCGTTTCCTGAGCCGTAATGCCTGCTTTTTCATAGTTCTGGTTGAAGTGCATTTCTTCCGATGCCATGGATTTCGACTTAACGCAAAGTTTGACGTTGTTGTCTTTTGCCAGTTTCAAAGCATAGTCCATAGCTTCTTCCGGAGAATGAGCGACGAATACGTGAGCCCCGTTGGCTTCCGCATTCTTGATGAATTCGGCCATGACTTCGTCCAGATGGTCACGAGCATAGGATTTTACTTCATGGACTTTCTCACGAAGCGCTTCAAAGTCATATCCTTTGTAAACTCTTGCACGGTTGCCAGGATAAGCTGTCGTAAAGTTCTTCAACGCCTTCTGCAGCGGCGCATTATCCATGGCGCGCTCGATTTCTTGCTTCAGTAATTCGTTAGACATGTGCTGTTCCCTCCCTTACGCATCTTCTACGACGATGACCGAATACTGACGCGGGCCATGAACCCCTACAGTACCGACACATTCGATATCAGCTGTCCGGCTCGGGCCGGTGATGATACCGGCGAATTTCGGGAACGGTTTCGTTTCGGCCATGATGTCGATCATGTCATCGAAAGTATCGACGATCTTAGAAAGTTTGACGATGCCGACATAGACGTCCGATACCGTTTCAACGATACGACAGTCGATGTCGTCCTTCATCTGGACAATGGAGCCCAAGTTGGCGATGCCGTAATCGGCTTCGGTAACGCCGCCTTTGTCGTCCGGGGCATTCTTGCGGAAGTGATCCGTATCCACTTTGATGCCTGCGGCTTTCAATGCGTCTACAGCGCCGATTTCTTTCAGGAGCGGCGTTTCAACGAGGGCAACTTCATGTGTGTCCTTGTCCTGGAAAATTTTGGTGAGAGTTGCAGCAACGTCTGCTTTTTTGGCGATGTAACTTTCGCCGTTGACGCTGGTCAACCCTTTCTGGAATGTTTCATACAATTCTGTCTTTTCCATTTTCACACCTCTTTACTTATAAATCACAACTACAACGAATACTATGAAGTAAAGTATTTAACATAAGTATACCATTTCATGCGCAAAGTGCAATAAGTATAGAAAATTGAGTAATACAAAATGAGAAACCTTGAATGGTCATCTATGCGTTTTTGTTATTAGCTCATTCATTACTAATATGGTGTTCTTTTAACACTCCATGCTTTTTATCAATAAGCCTTTCAGAAAAATGGCTTATTTACGCTATATACTTCGTTTAACCACGCTAAAGGATATGTTTTTGTAATGATATTTTTAGATTTTTTAAATTACTTTATCTCATATTAAGCTCATTTTGCTTTACAGTATGCGATTGATTGTAGAGAATACAATTCATATCTAATAAACATGGATATTGTATGCAGACAAATTTAATCAAAAATAATGAGTCTTTATGAAAACATCGTTCATCGCAGGCCGTTCGTCGTAGGTCGAAAAAAACAAAAGCCCTGGTTACGACGAACGATGAACGAAAAACGGCAAATCCCTTATATGGATATATAAAGAACGTGATTCTATCGGCCTTTTTGAATAAGACACCAAATTTGTCATCTTTTTACAATTTTTCTATTGACAAACGTCCTGTGAAGGGGTATCATGTGTTCAACACGAAAACAAAAATGCAATGACCAAAACAAGTACACACAGGATAACGGCACAGAGAGTAAGGGCCACCGGCTGAAAGCCCCTATCGAAGTTGAATGTGATGGAATGCCTTTGGGAGCAGGATGATTGAACGTGAGTAGGTCATCCCGGTTGCCGCCGTTACGGGTATTGAGTGGCAGTCGAAAGACTGCAATCAGAGTGGAACCACGGACCACCGTCTCTGTATGACGGCAGGTCTTTTTTTATTTACTTTTTTACGACACAGGAGGGCGCTACGCCATGTTCAAATCACTTCGCAACGACATTCGCGTCATCAAGGACCGCGATCCAGCCGCCAAGAACACGCTGGAAGTCTTGCTCTGCTATTCCGGCCTTCATGCCATCTGGGCCCATCGCCTGGCCCACTTCTTCTACAAGCATCAGTGGTTCGTCACGGCACGCCTCATTTCCACGATTTCCCGCTTCTTCACGGGCATCGAGATCCATCCCGGCGCCCAAATCGGCGAAGGCCTGTTCATCGACCATGGCATGGGCATCGTCATCGGAGAAACGACGGTCATCGGCAACAACGTGTCCCTCTATCAGGGTGTCACCCTCGGCGGGACGGGTAAGGAAAAGGGCAAACGCCATCCGACCATCGGCGACTACGTCGTCGTCGCCTGCGGCGCCAAGGTCCTCGGGTCCTTCACCGTCGGCGAAGGCTCAAAAATCGGCGCCGGTTCCGTCGTCCTCAAAGAAGTGCCGCCGTACTCGACAGTCGTCGGCATCCCGGGCCGCGTCGTCGTCCAGAAAGGCAAGCGCCTCAAGGCCAGCCACAGCGAACGCGACGTCGACCTCAACCACAACCGCCTGCCCGACCCCATCGAAGATCAGATCATCGCCCTGCAGCATCAGGTAGCCCTCTTGCAGCACCGCGTCGAAATGATGGACCACCAGCAAGATGAACGCTGCGTTGGCAAAATGCGGCCATTGAAATAATAAACTTCGTTGTCACCCTGTATGGAAATGAAAAATCCCTCTACAGGTGTACATAAAATCTATACCCATTTGGTATACCTTACTATACTTCAACATATTTTTGCATTCATCGGGGGATGAATCATAGGAAAAGGAGAGATTCTCATGAGCAAAATCTACACATCCATGTTACAGTTGATCGGCAACACACCATTATTGAAACCGGAACGTTACAACAACGCCGCTGGCGTAGCTGCTAACCTTTTGGTCAAACTCGACGCTTTCAACCCGGCCGGCTCCGCCAAAGACCGCATCGCCAAAGCCATGATCGAAGACGCTGAAAAGAAAGGCATCCTCAAAAAAGGCTCGGTCATCATCGAACCGACCAGTGGCAATACGGGTATCGGCCTAGCTGCCGTAGCTGCTGCCAAAGGCTACCGCGCCATCTTCACCATGCCGGAAACCATGTCTATCGAACGCCGCAACCTCATTTCCGCTTATGGCGCTGAAATCGTCCTCACACCGGGCAAGACCGGCATGAAAGGCGCTGTCGACAAAGCCAACGAATTGGCCAAAGAAATCCCCGATTCCTTCATCCCCAGTCAGTTCACCAACCCGGTCAATCCGGAAATCCATCGCCTGACGACGGGCCCGGAAATCTATGAAGATACAGACGGCGCTGTCGACATCTTCTTAGCTGGTGTCGGCACAGGCGGCACGCTCTCCGGCGTCGGCCAGTACCTCAAAGAAAAGAAACCGTCCGTCCAGATCATCGCTATCGAACCGAAAGATTCGCCGCTCCTCTCCGAAGGCCATGCAGGCCCGCACAAACTCCAGGGCATCGGCGCAAACTTCGTTCCGGAAACATTGGATACCAAGATCTACGACGAAGTCTTCACGGTTACGACAGAACAGGCTTATGAAACGGCTCAGAAATTCACCGAATCCGAAGGCCTCCTCATCGGTATCTCCGGCGGTGCAGCTCTCTATGCCGCTTCGGAAGTCGCAAAACGTCCGGAAAACGCCGGCAAGACCATCGTAGCCTTCCTGCCGGATAACGGCGACCGTTACCTCACGACGCCGGGCTTTATCCAGCAGAAAACGAAATAAATAGACCATCCTCCAACCAATACATGAGAAAAGGGCCTGTCGCACGTAATCGTGCACAGGCTCTTTTTCTGTATGCAAAAATATCATAGCTTTATAGTCATTCTTCGGGATTTGTTTGCTCGGACTTAGAAGCGGCTTT